>QMTU01000077.1 GCA_003663585.1 Thermoplasmata archaeon | reverse complement strand
TCATCAGAGGCAACTCCGTAGAATATCACGCCATCGTCAGCAAGTTCTCTAAGAACCCTTGAGTACCACTCAAAGTACTCCTTGCCTACTATAAGAAGCCTCACGTTCTTATATCCTAGAGCCCTGACCTTTCTATAGGCCTCTATTAGCTCGTGTACTCCCTTATAAGGAACTATTCTGCCTACATAAAGCAAAACTATATCCTCAGGAGGAATTCCTAGCTTATCTCTGATGAGGCTCTTATCATAAATTTTCTTAAATTTCTCATCGATATCATTGTATATTACATCGCTTTTCTTTCCAGTAAGCCTCTCGTATTCTTCTGCAAGATATTTGCTCACAGAGAACACATAGTCTGCTTTCATAGTTGTAATCTTGGTTAAGGCGATGAGAAGTGTTTGGTAGACTTTCTCTGACATATTATAAAAGCATTTAATAGGAGCATTTCCGTGATTATAATACACATAAAGTACCTTTTCACGCCCTTTGGATTTCAAAATGCTTGCGAGTGCTGTCATTGGATAGTGATGTGCTATAATTGTCCTTGCGTTTTCAGCATTTCTCAGGAACTCCTTTACCACTTTGGGTATTAGAGGTGCTATAAGTTTTATTATGGGCTTTAGAGATAAAAGCCCTTTAGTGAAGGATCCTATTTCTACTATCTCTACTTCGCTTTTCTCGAAGAGGTTTTCAAACGTAATGATCTTAACATCAAATCCCAGAGAAGATAACACTAAAGCCTGCCTGTGGGCAACCCTATCTATTCCACTGAATGGGTACATCGTAGGATTAGCTATTACTACAGGATCTCCGTATCTTCTGATAAGATTTACGAGTTTGTACATCTTTCATCCCTCAAAGCGGGGTTTCTAGCAGCCGCTCCGGTAAGAGCTTTCTATTCTTAAACATCTCCTTTCCAAGCTTAGTATAATAGTGCGCAAGTCTTGTTGGCTCTGGAATCTTGTACTTTTTAACTTTCATGGTTTCTCTGAGGGCAGAGCCTACGGTAATCTTGTGGCCAGGAGAAACATACACTGAAGCTCTTCCCTTATCATATATTGCGTATCCCCTAACCTCGTCGTCTATAAGAACTTTTGCAAGATTATTTGACTCTATGACAATATTTCCTACTAGTAAGCTTTTTGCAACACCTATTGACGGAGTATCAAGTTCCACGCCTACGTGCGACGCATAACCGCACTTTCTCGGGTGAAGTATTCCATGACCATCTAAGAAAAAGAGGTAGCCCCTAAGATCCCTAGATACTTCTTCTATAATTGGGTATTCTCTAAACGCCAAGTATGTAGGTACATATGGAACTAAAGTTTTCTTAGAGTAGTATCTTACGTATTCAGGGTTGCCTTTTTCGTCAAAGACAACAACGGCGGCTATTCCATATCTTCCATTATATGTTAGATCCACACCAACTATAGCGCTGAAATCATAATCCTCTAGTCTAATTTTCTCTGAAATTCTTTTTTGATAGTCCCTAAAGACTTCAAAGGGTCTTATCTTGAGCTTAAAATCGTTAAAAAAGCATTTTTTAAGGTTAACCTTACCTCCTATAATCTCAACACCTTCTCTTCTCAGGAGCTCAGCTTTCTTTCTAACTCCCTCTGGATGTGTGTATCCTCCTAAGGATCCATCAGACATAACAACTCTATGGCATGGAACAATGATAGGTGTTGGATTCATTGCTAGGACTTCTCCGACAGCCTTCGATGCCCTTATGTCTCCTAGTGCTTTTGCTATAGCACCATATGTAGTGACGTATCCTTCAGGTATTTGCCTCACGAGGTCATATATCAGCGCATAAACGTCTATCTCATATGGGTTCATCTGGGAAGGCCTCCAACGAGACTAAAGAATTGGAAGAGGCTCTATAACCTCTAAGGTTATCATTAGGTCAGATCCTTTTGTGGATACGTTTATCACTCTTGGAAGATATCCAAAGTATTGTATTATAAACTGAGAAACTACGTGTGTGAATATGTCAACACACACGTTATACATAGAATAAAGGGTCTCTACAAGGGCCGCCTGTTTAGAATTTATGTGTTTTATTTCTATTGTTTTGGTCAGCCTGTTTACATGAATCTCTACATCACTCACAAGTCCTATTGGGTTTAAATACTCTACTAGGGCATTAAGCCACTCCTCAAGAGGTTTATTTACAGCATCTTCTCTAGACCTTGGTAAGAAACCTCTTTCAGCAAGTATCTCTATTGTAGACTTAGCGACTTCAGTGTACTTCAGTTCTAATGTCTTTGCAAGCTCATAGCTTATTCTTTCAAGCTCAGCCCCTTTAGTGAACATCTCTGAGACTATTTTAGACCCTCTCATTGTTAGCTTTCCAGTAGTGTCTACGAGTCCCTTATTTATGAGCTCTATGAGAAGCTCTGATACTCTGCTTTCAGTTATGTTCATGATCTCGGCTATGTCTTTTGGAGAGTTTATACCCTGATATAACAACATTAATATTCTTCTTTCCTCAAATGAGAGTCTAATCTTTTCCTTAAGCCCAAGCTTTTCCTCTAGTACATATCCTATCTCGTCTATGACTTCCTTACTCGAGGATATTAGTGCTGTAGCTGAGGTTCCTTCATCATTGTAATCTATAGAAAGAATAAACTCCATAGAACCTGGCATTTTCTGTGGATTCTTTTCTGGTCTACCAACCCCTGTTATGTTCTCTAATTCGATCTTTGCGTCAATCTTCTTGTCCTTAGATATAAAAGCCACATACTTGTCAGTAATTATTAGAAAGCCCTCCGTCCAGTTCTTCTCAATGAAAGTAACACCTCCTCTTCTAAATGGGACTATGTATGAAATCTTATAGATCTTTCTTTCCTTTTGTTCTTGTTGTCTTTGAGCTTCTGCTTGCAAGCTTTGCACCCCTAGAACTATACGACTTAATCACTCATTTAAGAAGTTAACAATGACTACAAATAAACTATTTTTCCCTATTGCCTCGTTTTGTATGGATACGTATCACTTTGTATCGCGGTGGGAGTTCCACCTCAGCCACCTGGGAGGTTGCGGGGGGGGGGGCTTCACTGGTGGCAGTCGAGCCCAACGGCACGAGCCTTCCATTTAAGTAAGGTCCTCCAGGGCTCGGAGCATTGCTCCCATCACCCTGGAGGGCTTTCAGGTACAGATTCCAGGCAGCAAGGACGTCACGGTGCCAGACCTCACCACCAACACTACAAACTCCAAACCCCTTAAGCGATAAAGCTATATCTCTCTATAAAATATTTCTCAAGGGTATTTATTAACGTTCGTAGCTGTTTATTAAGTCGTGATTTGAAGCTTATGAAATACATGAAACATGCTCTATGTGTTAAAGACGCTAGTACGATGGGCAAATTGTCCAATATACTGGCAAATATTATTAATAACCTATAAATAGATCTTCTTATTCTTGATCTTCTATATCGAATATTATCTGGACGGTGTCCTCTTTGGATCCTGCAGAGAAGAGAAGGCAAGAGATACTATATGGTCCTGTCGTAAGAACCCTCATGAAACTAGCGGTACCTACAGTAGTGTCAAATCTCCTATCTACTGCTTATAATCTTCTTGATACTTTTTGGCTAGGAGGCTTAGGATCCTCTGCTCTATCAGCTCCAATGATGTCCTGGCCTATAATCTCTTTAATATTTTCATTTGTCTTTGGACTCAGTGGTGCAGCCATAGCTTTAATATCTCAGAATAGAGGAGCAGGTAAAGATGAAGATGCCAGGAAATCCCTTGCACACATAATAATTGTGGTTATTCTCATAGGAGCTCCCCTAGCAATAGTAGTTTACATTATGTTAGGATGGATTCCGAGACTTCTTAAGCTTACTCCAGAGTTTGCTGAGAGTTTTATGAACTATGCTCCAATAGCCCTAGTAGGGCAGACTATAATGGGACTTGCAATGATAGGAGGGATGGCATTTCGTGTTTGGGGTTATCCTGAGGTTGCTCTTTATGTTAGGGTTCCTTTTGTCCTCTTGAATGCTGTCCTTGACCCGTTCCTCATATACGGTTGGGGGCCATTCCCAAGGCTTGAAGTGAAAGGAGCAGCAATAGCAACACTCATAGCAGAAGTACTGGAAGCATCAACGTTAATAGCTTTGATATTCCTCCACCCCCGAATTAGGCTTAGACCTAAGCACTTTAAAGTAGATATATCTCTCATAAGAAGAATAATATACATAGGATCGCCTCTAGGCTTCTCAAGGATGATAACGACGTCAGGATTCTTTGTTCTTTTGATAGTGATATCAAGGGTTGGAGAGTACATGATCACCGCGTGGTCTCTTGTTAATCGCGTTATGGACATTTTCACGTGGATGACATTCGCATTTAACATGGCATCTGCCACAATGATAGGACAAGCGATAGGGAACAATGATTTCATTAGGGCAAAGGAGATAGCTAGGAAGACTGCACTTATAGTGGTAGGGATAAGGTTTTTAGGATCTTTAGCAGTGGCAATCTTTGCCAGGCCAATATTAGAGATATTCCATAGGAATCCAGAAGACCCACTAAGAGATCTAGTAATAAGTACAAGTGTTACTGGGATGTGGACATTTGGAATGTCAGCAGCATTTTTTGCACTCTCTATAGTAAGCCTAGCGCCATTTAGAGCCTCAGGAAAGACTCAATATGATATGTTAATTTCCATGGTTAGACTTTGGGGGCTTCGTGTGCCTCTTTCATATGTTCTTGGGATCCTTCTAGGATATGGATCCTTAGGTGTTTGGGTTGGAATGGCTCTCAGTAATCTAATAGCAGGCCTTCTTGCATATGCGCTAATGGAAAAGGATTTGTGGATTCATAGGATTATTGAGTAACATCTTCCATTGCGCTAAAAGCATAAAACGCACTCAAAACTGTTTTAGGAATGATCCTTTAATAATCTGAACCTCCTTGCGATAACTTTACTTCTTAAGTGCAGGAGGAAGCCTTATGAAGCTGTTCTTTTCTTTGTGAGCATTTTGCATGTCATCGGGGGACAAAACCTTTAAAAATTAAG
>QMTU01000076.1 GCA_003663585.1 Thermoplasmata archaeon | reverse complement strand
GTCTATCTTAAAAGGCGTGTAAGTTAATGCTTTTAAAGGAAATAGAAAAGTAATAAATAAATTTTATTGTCTTTGCATTTTCTGCAAGTGTGAGACACACTCTCACGATATTAATAAAGAGTAGAAGGATGACTCAAAAATAAAAAATACTTCGAGAAGGATACGCTCACTTGAGGAATCCTGTCTTTTTGCCTAAGTCCTCAAAGGCATCTATCACGTACTTTAGATCCTCCTTAGTGTGCGCTGCTGATGGCTCAAGCCTTATCCTTGCAGTTCCAAGTGGAACTGTGGGATAAACTATCGCCTGGGCAAATATGTTATACTCCTCAAATAGCCTTCTGCTGAACTCCTGGGCAAGCTTTTCATCGTATAGCATTACAGGAGTTATTGGGTGCTTAGTGTTCCCAAGATCATATCCTAGATCCCTAAGACCCCTCTGTAAGAAGTGCGTATTATCCCAGAGCTTCTTAACAAGCTCATCACTCTTTTGAAGGATCTCAACGGCTGCTATTGCCGCGCCCACATCAGGTGGATTAAGAGCACTTGAGAACAGGAACGGTCTTGCTCTTTGCCTTAGGTACTCAATTGCCTCTTCATTTCCCGCAACATATCCTCCTATAACACCGAATGCCTTGCTCAAGGTCCCCATCTCAAAGTCCACTTCATCGTGGAGCTTAAAGTGATCCACAATTCCTCTTCCATGATCTCCTAAAACTCCTTCCCCATGAGCGTCGTCTACGTATACCATAGCATCATATTTCTGTGCAAGCTCTACAATTTCTGGAAGTGGTGCGAGGTCACCATCCATGCTGAAAACTCCATCAGTAACTATGAGCTTCTTCTTGACGTCTTTTACCTCCTGAAGCTTTTTCTTTAGATCTTCCATGTCTATGTGCTTGTATATAACCTTAGGAGCACCACTTAGTCTCATTCCGTCTATTATGCTGGCATGGTTTAACTCTTCACTTACAAAAACTCCATTCTCTCCCTTTCTTATTAGAGCACCTAATGCGCCTAAGTTCGCATTATAACCACTTTGGAACAATATTGCAGCCTCTCTCTTCTTAAACTTAGCTAACCTCTCTTCAAGCTCAATGTGTAGCTCCATAGTTCCTGCAATTGTTCTTACAGCACCTGCACCAACTCCGTAGTCAAGTATTGCTCTAATGGCCGCTTCCTTTATCTTCGGGTGTGCAGCAAGTCCTAGATAATTATTAGAACACATGTTGAGAACTCTCTTCCCATTTACAACAACCCAAGGTCCCTGAGCAGTTTCAAGAACTCTAATAGTAATATAAAGCCCTTTTTCCTTTAGTTCCTTTAGTTCTTCCATAATCCAGTCGAGCTTTCCCATATTCACCACCTACATCAAACTCTTTTCCTAAGCTTCTTAGATAGATTTTCAATCATATCCTTTGCCATCCTTTCAAGGTCCCAATCAGGCTTCCAGTCCCAGTCCTCACGAGCGGCAGTATCGTCTAGACGACTGGGCCAAGAATCTGCTATTTTTTGTCTTTCATCAGGCTTATATTCTACAGTGAAATAAGGTATGAACTTCTTTATAACTTCTGTTAGCTCTCTTGCAGAAAAGCTCATTCCAGAGACATTATAGAATCTATATCTAAGCCTTGAGTTATCAGCCTCCATGAGCTGTATAAGGGCTTTGAGGGCATCAGGCATGTACATCATAGGAAGTGTCGTGTCTTCTCTAACGAAGTACGTGTAGTGTCCCTTCTCTATAGCAGCATAGAAGACTTCAACGGCGTAGTCCGTAGTTCCCCCACCAGGAGGAGTTTTCCAACTTATTATCCCAGGGAATCTTAGTCCACGAACATCAAGGCCATATTTATGGTAATAATACTCGCCCGCAAGCTCAGCGAATACCTTTGATATTCCATACATGGTTCTTGGCTTTAATATTGTGATCTCTCCTGGATTATCTGGAGTTTCTGGACCAAAAACTGCTATAGAGCTCGGTATTATTACCTTTTCAACACCCCCAACTCTTGCAGCCTCAAGGACATTATATGTCCCGTTTATATTCACTTGATAGCATAGTTGTGGATTCTCCTCTCCCTTTGCGGAGAGTATTGCTGCTAAGTGGTATATGATGTCAATATCGTACTCCTTAATGACCTTCTCCAGCTTCTCACGATCAAGGACATTTATAACCTCATACGGCTCAGAGAGCATTTTTAGCTTTTCTACGACAATATCTGATGCTATTACGTTGTCCTTTCCATACCTTTCTCTAAGTAGTGGAACTAACTCGGAGCCTATCTGTCCACAAGCTCCTGTGACTAGAATCCTCACTAACATCACCCCTTATTGCCTCTAAAAGAGGGAAACGTGTAGATCCTGTGGACGTGTCTCCTGTGTCATCATCGCAAGCATCAATGCAGGTCATTTTATATCCTCCAAGCTCACAAAATGTGCATAGTATGGAAAACAGTCCATAATACTCTAATACATTATAGTTTATGGCTCACTATTTATTTAAATTTAACACTTAAAGAATATGGCTATTAGCTAACATTCTGGGTGGTTATCATGTTTAGGTACATGTGGAGGAAAGATCTGGCTCTACCATTTGATAAATACACAAAAATAGACTCACATGCGCACATTCAAGAGCTAGCATATCCATTTAATGTTGGCATAGGGGTAAATGATCTTGTAAAGATAATGGACGCTTACAGAATAGAAATCACAGTAGCGTGTGACGTGAACAATGAGGCTATACTTAATGCTGTTAGAAGATACCCTCAAAGACTTATTGGAGCTGTTTGGGTGGATCCAAGAGAGGAAAACGCTGAGACAACTATAAGGCACTACATTGAGGACCTTGGGTTTAAGGGAATAAAACTACACCCCCTCCTTCACATGTTCTCGCTTTCCTCTAAGGCCTCTAAGAGGATTCTTAGTGTGGCGGGGGAACTGGGAGTTCCTGTTTTCATACACACAGGACATCCCCCGACTTCACTCCCATGGCAGGTAGAGGATCTTGCAAAGGAGTACCCTGATGTTCAGATTGTAATGATCCACATGGGGCATGGAAATGCGTTTTATATTCAGGGATCTATAGAAATAGCTGCAAGAAGGGAAAACGTCTATTTGGAAACGTCTGGTATGCCCATGTCCTCTAAAATAGCTGAGGCGTATGAAGTAGTTCCCGATAAGATACTCTTTGGGACGGACATACCCTGTCATCATCCAGCTGTCGAGATAACTAAGGTAATAGCTAGTGGACTTCCTGAGAGTGCTCTGAGGAAAATATTCTATGATAATGCAAGGAGATTATTGAATATCTAATGCTTGCACAAACGTTGGAAATATCTTACTCTATAATTATTGTGGAAGATGTTAGTGGTCGCCCGCGTGCTATATTTGAGCTATGATTGTGGAGTGCACACGGGCTTCCCCCTCCCGCGCATCATTATAATCAGCACGTCATTGGGAGTGACATTGACGGGCACCACGGGGGCGACCTTACGGGAGATTAGTATGATCCTCCCGCCTCTGATGGCTACTCCACCGTCATCGGGGCGGAAGAACATGTTTAGGCATGCGACGTATTGAGCGTTGAGCTTGAACCCGCAATTCTCGCATATAAACTCGTCCTTGCTGATTCTATTCCTCTTGCTTGCGTGACCGCAGAGGGGGCATGTTATTGATGTCCTTCTTGGATCTATTTTCCTCGCTTCGAGTCCATATTCGTGGAACTTGTAATCTAAGTATCCTTGCGACTTCGGAGACCTTGTATAGTCTTCTCATAGCATATCGTTTAGATGGCAAGTTATTATAATATTTAAATGTTCCTATGATTACCGAGAATACTGTCGTACTTATTCAACGAAGAAATAGTCTGTATTGTATAATCCGTGGGGTACCAAAAGCAATATCTTCAGGCCTTAATTCCTTCCTAGGATGTCTTGCTACAATGAAACCCCAAACTTTGGACTCTTTTCTTGGAATAAAATCTATATCCTTAAAGAACATCCATAAGAAGGCTGCTGATGAAGCAATATCCCAAAAATATACATTCATAGTAACTCTCTTGCCCGTGGACAGGTCATATGCAATTCTCTTAATGTACCCAGTTATGTAATCGTGATCTGCGTGTATTGTAATTACAGGATTCTCCTCAGGTTCTCCCTCAAACAGGAACTCCTTATATCCTCTAGTTAAAAACACACTATAAACCCTATCATACTCTTCGACAATAAATATACCTTTCTCATTAAGGCACATTGCTACATTTGCGTAGAGCTTAACGAGATCCCATGGGGAGAAGTGTGGCGTGGATCTTCCCCAAAGCACGGCTATGTCCGCCTTTATGCCGAGCTTATAGAGCTCCCTAACGTCCTTTACATAAGTCTCAGCTTCAATGCCAAGTTCACGCTTTGAGAACTGTTTTGCGATCTCTAAGGCGCTTTTTCTGAGGTCAACAATTACAACCCTGAGCGTTTTGTTCCTATCTATGTTTAGGATGGTCTTTGCTAGGGCAATGCTTGCAATGCCAGTTCCTCCGCAGACGTCCATTATCGTGATCTCATCCCTACTGTTGACTATATTCCTTACCCACTCATGTGATAGGATTTTATTAAACGCGTTGCACGCACTCTTAAACCTCTTTCTACCTTCCTCTGAGAACGGATCTTCTATCCACCTATACACGCTGTATAATTCCTCAAGGTCATATGACACATCATCACCGCTAATATTACACGTTTATTTCAGTGGTGGTTAAATGACTTAGGAGATCTCTTGGACATGTTGTTTAAAACATTTAAACGTGCTTTCATACTTATGCGTTTTGTTGAACGTACCTTAGAATCTTCATAAGAATGTCTACGGTGTTTTTATCCTCTATGGAGTAAAACCTGTATTTACCACAAATCCTAACGTTAACGAGTCCAGCATTACGAAGAATACTCAAATGATGTGATACTAATGTCTGATCTATGCCTAGAGCTTCTGTGATAATACATACAGGTAGCTCAGCTTGAGATAACAGATACAGTATTCTAATCCTTATAGGG
>QMTU01000075.1 GCA_003663585.1 Thermoplasmata archaeon | reverse complement strand
GGAATAAGCGAGGGCCTTGATGTGATGTCACCTGAGGAGGAGGGAAACATGGGGCCTATGTTTGTGTTTAGGCATGAGAAGCCCTATAATGTAAAGCATTAATTTTAAAATTTAGTAATAATTAATTTTAGTTCGTACAGTGCTGATAATCTTATACTGGAGCCCCCTATAAATTATTTCCAAACACTGAATAAATGCTCTTGAGGAGGGATCTTGTTATAACATGCCATGCAATAATCGATATACAATCGTTGGGTCTTATAGGTATATGTTGTACCTACAACGATAACGTCAAGAGATTGAGGTGGTATAATGTCTTTGATAACAGCATTCCTTTGGTCTTTAATTATTTACCTTATACTAACGGCAGGATCAGGAAGTATCCTTTTATGGAGCCCAGAAGAACTTATTGCTGGAGTAATCATAGCAGCTATTATAGGATATGCAACAAATAAGATAATGGGCGAGAAATTCAGCTATTTTTTTAATCCAAAAAGGTGGTTATTATTAATTATCTATGCTATCGGACCCCTATTCTTTGCAATGGCCAGAGCAAACCTTGATGTTGCATATCGAGTTATCACTGGAAAAATCAGGCCAGGAATTGTAAAAATATCACCAGGACTTACTAGAGATGAAAGCAAAACACTTCTAGCAAATTCTATTACTCTAACTCCTGGAACTTTTACCTTGGAGATCGATGACGAAGGCAACTTCTATGTCCATTGGATTTACGTACCTGAAGGAAAGGAAAAGCCAACGCCTGAGGAACTATGTAGATACTTACCAAAGTGGGCGAGGTGGATTGGAGAATGACCCCTGAAAGCCTTTTTATGTGGGCAATAATATTACTTCTTATCTCAGCATTGCTCACGCTTATTCGTATGATTGTAGGACCCACTGTACCAGACAGGGTTGTGGCTCTTGATGCTATGACAACAACGACTTCTGGCTTAATGATCCTCTACGGTATCATAACCGAGCAGTCAGTGATTATTGACGTTGCCTTAGTTTATGCAATATTAAGCTTCATAGCTACATTATACATAGCAAGATATCTTGAAAGAAAGAAGGTGGGGGTAGAATGATCGAGTGGATCCTTTTAGTTCTTCTAACAATAGGTGTTACATTCAATTTTCTAGCAAGCATAGGAATACTGCGCTTTCCTGACGTATATACAAGGATACACGCTGCAACTAAGTGCACAACCTTTGGAACGATTTTTATAGTGTTATCTGCAATCGTGTATTCAATTTATAGATGGCTACCAGAACATAATAACAAATGGATTGTCATGGGAATTCACTCATTGTTAGTTCTTATATTTTTACTCCTGACAAACCCTGTTGGTGCTCATGCAATTGGAAGAGCTGCCAGGAGAATCGGGATAAAGCCATATGCTAGTGTAATCGATGAGTTGGAGGGATTTTATGATGAACACTGACGTTTTTTTCTATTTAATTCAAGTATTTATAGGAATAACGCTAATAGCAAGTGCAATAGTAGCTATAAGGTTCAGAAATTTAATTGCAGCAGTAATAGCAATGGCTGTCTTTAGCTTAGCACTTTCATTAGAATTTTTCATACTTCAAGCTCCAGATGTAGCTATAGCTGAAGCAGGTGTTGGCGCAGGGTTAACAACAGCAATGTATCTTCTAGCGATTAGGAACACCACAGATGAAGAGGAGGTGGCGGAATGAGAAAGCTCCTCGGAATAATTGCTCTTACAGTATTTTCCATAATATTATTCTTAACAGCAGTTCACCTAAGATCCTTTGGAAGTCCCCCCCATGCTGAGATGGATAAGTATTTTATAGAACATGCTCAAAAAGAGGCCTCAGCTAATAACGTTGTTACAAGTGTTGTTTTTGATTATAGAGGATTTGATACTTTAGGTGAGGCTACTGTTTTATTTACAGCAGTATCAGGAGTCTTGATGGCCCTGAGACATTATGGAGGGAGGAAAAAATGACCACAGTAATTATAAGAACCATGACAAGGATCTTAACCCCCGCGATACTTGTATTTGGCTCATACATAATCTTACATGGTCATCTCACTCCTGGAGGAGGTTTTCAGGGTGGAGCAGTATTTGCTAGTGGCTTAGCACTATTAATTATAGCATTTAGTAGAAAAAGAGTAAAGGAAATGTTTGAGAAAGTTCCATTAAGCGTTTTTGAAAGTATAGGAGCTCTAGGATTTCTGGGTATAGGGCTCATGGGAATTGTCATGTACACATTTTTAAGGAATTTCATAGCTAATAGTGGAGCTCCATTTGGGATGCCTACGCCAGAGGGAATAAACCCAGGATTCTTAAATACTGGAGGAACACTTCCATATCTAAACATTTTTGTAGGTCTAAAGGTTTTAGCAGGACTTACTAGTATAGTGCTAATATTATTCCTAATACTACGGAGGGAGGAGAATGAATAGTGTCCTAGTGAACCTCCCGTTTATAGTTGTTGCAATTTTACTAGCAATAGGCTTTTACACAATAGGATTCAAGAGAAACCTCATAAAAATAATCATTGGGGTCGAGATACTCGAAGGAGCTGTCAATATGTTTATTGTGGCTTTAGGATATGTTAAAGGCGGGTATGCTCCAATATACACACAAGCACCATCAGGAGCCATTGAAAACATGGTATTACCGACACCGCAGGCGTTGACTCTTACTAGCATTGTTATTGGTGTTGCCGTTACTGCCTTAATGCTTGCCTTTGCGGTTAACATATACAAAACATACGGAACACTCGACGTAAGCAAAGTTAGGAGGTTGAGAGGATGATGGAGCACTTGCCTGCATTGATTATAGCAATTCCACTATTAGGTGCCTTTGCGGCACCACTGTTTAAGAGACACCATAAGGCAGTGTCCATATGGGCTATACTAATCACAGGCATCACCCTAATAGTGTCACTTCTATTAACAAGAGAGGTGCTTGTCAAGGGAATTCTTGTCTACGTCTTTGGTGCAAAAAGTCCTACATTAGTCCTTCCTTCGGGTTATAAAGTTCCTATAAGAATCATGTTTGAAGTAGACGCTTTAGGAGCGTTTATGGCAATATCTGCAACACTAATGAGTTTTGTTGGAGCCTTATATTCTTATAGTCATGTAGCTCATGAAAGTGGCCTTGAAAAGTACTACTCACTTTTACTATTACTTGAAGTAGGTATATTGGGCATGGTCTTAACTGGAGATCTTTTTAACTTATTTGTCTTTATGGAGATTGCAGGGATTTCTGGAGCGGCGTTGGTAGGATTTAGAAGCTATCGTGGCGAGGCCAGTGAAGCCGGCATAAAGTATTTGATAATTAGCGCCGTTGCATCATTAATGGTTCTATTTTCAGTAGCCCTTCTATACGGAGAATACGGAAACCTCAACCTTGCATACATTGCCAAGAACATAAAGTTTGGAGTGGTTGATCTTATAGCATTTGGGCTGTTATTCACGTCATTTGCCATGAAATGTGGTGCAGTTCCAATGCATTATTGGGTTCCTGATGCATACACAGAGATCCCAGCTGGAGGGAACCCTCCATTACTTGTGGCAACATATGCAAACCTATACGCACTGTTTAGAGTAAGCTTTACACTCTTTACGAATATCGTCATAAACATCTCAAGGGCAGGGTGGATCATGGTAATTCTCGGTGTGCTTACCATGTTCATAGGAGTTACAATGGCTCTTGTTCAAAAGGACGTAAAGAGACTAATGAGCTATCATGCTATCTCACAGACGGGATATATGCTTCTTGGTGTGGGCGTTGGCCTTACGGTACTGCATGATCCATCAAAGCTAATGGAGTTTGGTAGGGATGCCATAGCTGGAGGACTCTTTCATGTGATAAACCACATTATCTATAAGAGCCTACTTCTAATGACAGCTGGAGCATTATTCTACGTAACAGGCACAAGAAACTTGGATAACATGGGTGGTTTAGCTAGGAAGATGCCAATAACGACAATAAGCTTTATGATTGGGGCTGCGGCGATATCAGGGTTACCACCATTTAATGGATTTGCCAGCAAGCTTATTATTTATGAAACTTCATACATGCTTAATCCAATACTAACAGTTTTCGCAATGGTGACTAGTATACTTACGCTAGCATCATTTGTTAAGGTGTTCGCTTCGGCATTCCTAGGACCACCCCTGAAGAAGTATGAAAACGTAAAGGAAGTTCCCAAGCCCATGCTTATTGCAATGATAATTCTAGCAGCACTTTGTGTAATCTTTGGTCTCTTCCCGAAGATAATCCTGGACAAGCTCATTTATCCAGCAGCTGATGCCCTCATTAACTATTTGCAGTATCATAGCTGGGGTGGTCTAGCATGAACCCTATGACGCTTAGAACCCCCTCCGGTTATTGGAACCCCATAATTTGGGTCATTTTCTTAATATTGTTTGGATTAGTTGCTTACTTAATATATAAAGCAGGAAATCCAAAGTACAGAAGGGATACAGATCAAGTTAAGCCGTTCTTAAGCGGAAACTTAGAGACTGATAAGGAGAAGATCCAAGTCAGAGCCAGTGACATATATTGGGGCTTTATAGAGGCTCTTAAAGAGTATTACGGAGTCCTAGAAAGAATGCATACTGGCGACATTAGGGATTACATATTATGGTTTGTTGGTATGGCTGCGATAATAACTGTAATCCTCATAGGGGGGATCTAAATGAGAAGACTGAATAGCTTTAAGAGGTCCTTGTGGGTTTTTCATGCTTCAGGAGGGTCATGTAATGCCTGTGACATAGAAATAATAGCTGCATTGACACCTAGATACGATGCAGAGAGATTTGGAATAAAATTAGTTGGAAGCCCTAGACACGCTGATGTTTTATTAGTCACTGGAGCCATAACAAGGGACTTTGCTGATAAACTAAGACGCATATACGAACAGATGTCCGATCCAAAACTTGTAGTAGTTGTAGGAAATTGTGGAACAACTGGAGGAGTCTTCTACGATTCATATAATATTGCAGGCCCTGTTGATGAGATAATTCCTGTAGATGTCTATGTACCTGGATGCCCTCCAAGGC
>QMTU01000074.1 GCA_003663585.1 Thermoplasmata archaeon | reverse complement strand
CTCCAAAACGTTATCAACAGCTATATTTGAATCTGCAGTTACAAGAACTCTCTTGCCCATCTTAACAAGCTGCCTTATAATCTCAACAGCAGTAACTGTTTTCCCAGTACCAGGAGGGCCATGAATTAAATATAAAGGGTCGTAGTTTAGAGCGTTTATGACAGCCTTCCTTTGATAATCATTCAACCTTTCATCGAAGAATTTTTCAACCTTCACGTTCAACTTTTTGAGCCTTTCCTTAAATAAGAGGTGTCTTATACTAAAAATAGACTCTCCTCTCTCTAATTTCTCAAGGGCTTTAAGCATTCTCTGGAAAGTAACGTCATTTGTATATAGATCAACACGTACCTTTCTTTTAGTTAACCATTTAGGAGGATACTCATCTAAAGCTATTAAAAGATGATGTTTGCTCTTTTCAAGCACTGTACCTCCTATGGAAAACTTAAGAGGGTTCCCGTCACTTATCAGAACATAATCTCCAACAGATATTTCATTCTCGGGAAACTCCTTATCTCTAAAGACTTTCACTATATATTTATCTCCGAGCATTTCCCCTGTGATCCTAAAGTTAAGATTTAGTAGTGCTCTTCCTCTTTTTTCCCTCTCAGCTCCTGACAACTTCTTTATCTCGTTTAAGTAAAACTCCATTTCTGCCTGTCTTTCTAAATTGACGGCTTTTCTTAATCTATCTACATATTCCTTTAGGGCTTTCTTAATATCTCTGTTTATAGTCTTCACATCTCTACCTCCTTATTGACATTCTTCATGTGCTAGGAAGTGATGTTTTCTGTGATGAGTAGTAAGAACTGTATTCTTGTCTATTTTTATTAATGCTGGAGTAGCTTTACGCTTTCATTTTGAAAACTGCACTAATCAATAAATATAGGAAATATATACATGTTTAGAGTGTTAAGTATTCATAGCATCTACAATAAAGGTGAAGCTCATGCTAAAGCCGGAAGATGTTAGAATACTTGACATAAATTCATCATTTTGGGGAGTTGAGACACAAACCCTTATGGAAAACGCTGGAAAAGCAGTATATAAACTATTTAAGGAAAAGTATGGGTCTGGAAAGAACGTGCTAGTAGTGTGTGGTCCTGGCAATAATGGTGGAGATGGTCTTGTTGTAGCAAGACTTCTCTCTAAAGAGAACTCTGTAAAGGTATTTCTTTTAAAAGAGCCAAGAACTACAGAAGCAAAGGTCGCCTACAACAGACTTATAACTGAGGGAAAGGCTGAGGTAATTGTTGGGGATCTTGAAGGGCTCAAAAGTGTCGTTGAATGGTCCGACGTGATAATAGACGCAATACTTGGGATAGGAGTTCACGGCGCTCGAGTCAAAGAACCATACAGAACTGCCATAGAAGTCATCAACCGATCAAATAAGGACATCATCTCGATTGATTATCCCTCAGGAATCCAGGGAGACGTAATAATAACACCAACATACGTAGTAACGTTTCATGACTTAAAGGAAGGACTACTTGACGTTGCAGGAAAAATTCGGATTGCGGATATAGGCATTCCTAAAGAGGCAGAGACTTTTGCAGGACCAGGAGATATCTATGTATACTATCCTAGACCAGATAAGAACACTCACAAAGGTCAGAGAGGCAGAGTTCTAGTTATAGATGCCGCAACATTCATTGGCGCTATAGTGCTCTCCGCTCTCTCAGCTTATCGTGTAGGAGTTGACCTTGTATACATATACACGTACTTTAACTCAGAGAAGCCTTTACGAAAAGCATGTTATATTTCATACTCACCCTCAATAGTTGTAGTTGATGACTTAGAGCTTTTCTATTCTAGATCAGATGCTGTTCTAATAGGACCAGGAATGGATCGTGAAATAGGGCTTTTTGATGTCATAAAGCCTCTTGTAGATGTCATAAGTGAGAATAAAAACATTCCTGTAATATTAGATGCAGGAGGGCTTACTCTACTTAAGGAATACAGGGATGATCTTACAGATGCTGATATTATAGTAACACCTCATGCAGGAGAGTTTAAATACTTATTTGGTTATAGTCCCGGAAACACTCTTCAAGAGCGAATAGAAAACGCTCGAAGGGCAGCAAGGAGTTGGGATATCACAGTAGTGTTAAAAGGTCCAGTAGATGTTATCACTGACGGTAGAAGGATAAAACTAAATGCCACAGGATGCCCAGCCATGGCTGTTGGGGGATCAGGAGATGTTCTCTCTGGAGTGATCACAGGCATACGAGCTAAGATAAAGGACTCCTTTAAAGCAGCGTATATAGGAGCTTTTATCACAGGGCTTGCTGGAGAATACGCATACAAAAGACTTGGATATGGCATAACTCCCGAGGACATTCTTACTGAAGTTCCAATAGTTCTTAAGGAATGTCTTGAAAATCCCACCTCTGTAAGAAGAGTTGTTTAATAATTAAGACAAAAAGATTAATCCTACACAGGAAGCTCTGTTCCATCATTGCTGTAAATCTTTATGCTTTTGACCTCTACATATCCATACATGTAAAACACGTCTATCAGACCTTTTTCCAATATGTCTATGCCAGGAAGATACTGGTTAAACGCAGGAATAACTATAAACAGAGGCCATGAGCCTAGTCTTTCCTTAAGATCTCTCTTTATTCTATATGTCACAAATACAGGTACTTTGGGGTTTCCTGGATATTTTTTAACACGATAAACCGGATGTGAGTGTCCTAACATTACAACAGATGTATTCTCATAAATTCTAGGCCATGCATGTCCATGAGCAAAAACTACATCATTAATTCTTATTCCTCTTGAATTCACAATTGTGGCATTTTCTACAGGATTTATCACTTTGTCAATAAGGGCATCATGATTTCCCTTTATAATGATTACTTCATTATAAATGGATGTAAGCTCTTCCATTGTCTCATTTAAGAACTTAGCTTCCTTGGAACTTAATTTTGTAATTTTATTTTTAAAGTCCCCAAGTATTATAATCTTTTTTCCGTATTTTCTCAAATTCAAAGCTCTTTGAACTATTGTTCTTGAGATTTCAAGAGGAGGATATGCTAAATCGAAGCCTAAGTGAAGATCCGTAATCACAACATACTCTTTAAATTTAATAGCATTTGTTTCAGGTATAAGCTTTATACCTTTAGTCTGCATGGTCTAAACTAATAAAATAATCCTAAATAAAGATTTAAGTAGTTCAACTATACCTTAATGAAGCTTAGTAGTTATGCTATAATTTGTTCCTGTATACTTGAGGTGTTTATTAAAATGACAGAAGAAAACATTGCTCAGATCCTTAAGAAAATCTCGAGCGATCTTAAGGACATAAGCATTTCTGAGCTTTTAAAAGTTATTAGAAAGGCCCTTGTAGCAAAAGATATTCCTGAAAATCTTAAAAGGAAAATATACATGTTTTCTTCAAATCCAGAAATAATGAAGCTTATAAAAGAAGGTAAAATTGAAAATGTAAGCAAAATCCTGAAAAGGCTTAATATTACAATACATGACCTCCAAAGTATAAAGGATCTTGTGTCTAAAATAATATCAGAGAACAAGGAAAAGCTCATTGAGAGAACTCTAGAACCTAAAAATCCGTATTTTATATATAGTATGCACGCCGGAAGGGTTCTCTCGCCTGAAGAATACAGGGCACTATTAGAGCTTTCTGGGCTATATGATAAAAAAGAGGTCATCAATAAAATTGTTTCTCTCTACACTAGGTTAATTGAGAGCCTTGAAAACAATGAGAGTGAACAAGCTCGAGAGATCATAGAATCTCTTCCAAAAGTCAACATTTCAAAGCTCACACAAGATCCTGTAACCCTAATCCTATTAATACTTGTAGGATATCCCAAAATACTTTATGAAATGTGCACCTATCAACAACTTGAGTCAACAACAGAGATCTGCGATAGGCTTTATACAATGCTTTATGATCTCGGAATTAAGCCTTCCACTGAAGGCATTATAGACGAGATAATAATCAAAGTAAAACGGTCATTGGCATTCCATTACTTTGTGAGAAGAGAGTTTGAGAGAATACTTACAATACTAAAAGAGCTAGAGTATATCGAAGAGTCCAGGAGAGGTAGAGTTGATACAAAGGCCTCTATTTATAACTTATACCTTCATGTCTATAATGAAATAGGGGACAAGGAAAAGCTTAGAGAATACATAAACAGGTTAAGAAGCATAGTTGATTTCATAGCATCGCCGTACATTAAGGTCGCAATGTACAACTCTCTTGGGAACTATCTTCAATCTTTGGGAGATATCCAAAAAGCCCTTAATGCGTATAACAAAGGATATGAAATCGCAAAAAGGTATAACATAACGTTTTATGCTGATGTTATACCTCATAACATCGCTATAATAAAACATCAGCAGGGATATTACGATGAGGCTGAAAAAATACTATTAGATGTCCTGAAATCCAGAAAAGAGGCTGGAGGAACTCAGTACGCAATTTCATATGTGATAAGAAACCTCGTAGCTTTATATGTCGACAAGAAGGACTGCAAAAAGGCAGCTGAGCTCTTAAAAGAAATAGAGCAAATAGGCAAAAACTTTGCAGACCTAATGTTTCAGGTTGAAAACGCGCTTGTTTGTGCGTATTATTACATGCGATGTAAGAATGATCCCAAGAAGGCCTTTGAGGTGTTAACATATATTTCTAAGGATGAAAAACTCATAGGAAGCATCAGAGGAAGTCTAAAGCTTTCCATGACAATGGCATTCGCAGAGGCATATTACCGAATGGGAAACTTGGAACAAGCATTAAACTATGCTTCTCTAGCTCATTCATATTTACGACCATACGGAGATCCATGGACTACATTTTCTGTCTCAACTCTTTTAGCAATTATATATCTAGAAAAGGCAAGAACAGAGTCCCCCATATATAAAGATGCTGCATATACACTCATAAATAGCGAGATTGAACCTCTAAGAGAAAAGCTTGGGATTATACAACATCCACTTTATGATGAACTTAAAGAAAAGCTAAAACAATAAACCAGAGCGGAGGTTCGACATTATGGAGGTTATTGAGAGGAGACATGGAGCTGGCGGAAGACTTATGGAGGAGTTTTTAAGGAAGTACCTG
>QMTU01000073.1 GCA_003663585.1 Thermoplasmata archaeon | reverse complement strand
CCTTTAGAGTATTATATCAAAACAAATGACACAGAAGATACTTATAAAATTTGCTCATAGCACTTCATTTATTGAAATTCTCTACATGAGCGGAACAGGTCTCCCTTAGGAAGTGCTTTAAAACAATCTTTCGGAATTTGTAATATTGCATGTTAAAGTGCAAATAAATGGTTAAGAATATTTCGTATGATGAAGGCATATCTGTGATAAATATTATACTAAATTCGACATACCCTTTGTGAACTAAACTCTATTTAGAGTATGACTACACTACGCTGTTAAAGAGTAACATCTTTAAAACACATTACACAAAATAATTATAACTAGAAGAGAAGTGTCCAAAATAAAAGGACGAGGAGGAAAAAGCTTATGAAGAAGATATATCTACTATTAGCAATACTCGTATTTTCTCTCGTTCTGCCAGCGCTTACAACTGGTGCTAGCGCTGCAGAGAGCACTACCAGCGGCACAATTGTAATAGCGTTGGATCTTGCGCATGGTCAGAGTAGTAAGCTTGTGAGTGATCTTGTGAACCTGAGTGTTCCTGGTGTTGTCTTTAGGGTCTTTGGGACTTATGAGGGGCTTGAGAGTCTTGGAGATACTATAGCCTCAGATGCTCTGTCTGGCGTTGATGTTCTTATCTTTGGGGAGATTAACAAGCCTCTAAGTGATGAGGAGATAACTGCTGTGAAGAGCTGGCTTGACCAGGGGAATAAGGTTCTGTGGATTGCTGGAGACTCTGACTATGGGGATTCTGGTGTTGCGAGGCAAGAGCAGGCGAATATGTTGGCAGAGAGGGTTGGTACTCACTTGAGGATAGACTTGGTGAGTGTTGAGGATCCTGTTAGTAATTGTGGTGCTGGTTATCGTGTTGCTGCAGTAGTTCCTGATGAGGCTCCTGAACTCGTGAAACTGGGTATTACGAGGCCTGTGCTATCACATGGTCCTGGTGTGGTCGCTTATGTTGATGACAATGGGAACTGGAAGTCACTAAAGCTTGGAGAGGCTACGTATCCAGATAATGTATTCCCGCTACTGGCCACCACGGCCAACGGCACGATCGTTAATAACAATGACCCAGAGGGTAACGTATATGAGATAGGAGACACTGGAAGGTTCCCCATAGTTGCAGCAGAGAAGTTAAGCAGTGGCAGTATTGTCATCGTGTCAGGAGCATCACCATACGGAGACTATGAACCTTTCATAGCGACAGAATACTATGGTGTAGCCCTAGATGGTCCAAGATTTGTAGAAAACACGCTCACATGGTCCCTAGTTGAAGCAGGGATTATAAAAGTGCTCCTCACAGCAGAAGATGAGTCTGGCGATGAGCTCTATCAATACCCAACGAATGAAGTCTTTGTCAACGGATTGTTCGACCTCATAAGCTTTGCAGTCTTTGATGATGGAACAAACTACATATTCAAGATAGGCGTAAAGGAACTTGGTGACAACCCATGGAATGGTCCTAATGGATTCTCACTTCAGTATTTCACAATATACATTAATACTAAGGATGGAGGAAATACTTCGGGAGTTCCTGGGAGCAACATACAAATCAGCGATGATTTAGCATGGGAATACGCGATAACAATAACTCCAGGATGGGAGTCCTATATAGAGAATCCTAACAGTGGAAATGGACCCACGGCACTATGGCTTGCAGATGGCACCGTAAAGACTGGTATCATTACTGTAAGTGCATCAGACGGGAGTGACACTGTACTTGTAAGTGTGCCTAAGAGCGAGCTTGGTGACCTTGAGAACGCAGGATTTATAGTTACTCTAGGAGGGCATGATGGGTTTGGAGTTAAAGGATATCGCCCAGTATCAACAGAGGCAGAGGAGTGGAAGTTCGGAGGAGCTGATTCTGACTGGATCATAAAGGACATTGCGCCACGTGTTGTTGACGTATTACCAGGAGGTAAGGACGTACTTAAGCCTGTTGAAGACAAGATGCCAGTACTTAAGGAAGCAGTTCCTAAGAAAGCAGCACCTGCGCCAACAGGTGGTCTAAGCCCAGCAATAATAGCAGTGTCAATAATCGTTATAATTATCGTAGCAGGCATTGGAGTCTACATGGCAACAAGAAAAGAGTGAGCTCGCTAGTCTCTTTATTGTGACCCTTCGGTCTCCTCTATTATCTTTTTAAGGATCTTAAAGTCCTCCTCTAAATCTCTGAGCGTTACCCTATTGTAAAGAGCTGCTGCTGGATGGTATGTGAAAAACACTTTTATGGGCCTTATTGGTGACTTAAATACCTTACCATGATCTCGCGATATACTCGTAAACTGGATGTTAAACATTTGGGCAATTACTCGTGAGGAAATTCTTCCTAAGCATACTATTATTTTCGGTTTTAGAGCGTTTATTTGGCGTATAAGATACGTCCTACAAGCAATGATCTCGCTGTCATTGGGTTCTCTGTTATTTGGCGGTCTGCATTTTATAACATTAGTAATATATACATCGTCTCTGCTAAGCCCTATTTCACTCATAAGTCTATCCAATAGCTCTCCTGCTTTTCCTACAAAAGGTCTTCCTTGAAGGTCTTCATTTTTTCCTGGAGCTTCTCCAATGAACATTATCTTCTTTTTAAATCCACCTTCACCAGGTACTGGATTAGTACGCTCTTTGTACAGAGGACATCTCTTACAGTTCTTAATGTCTCTTTCTATATCATTTAATGATTCATTAAAGAGCATTAGCTCTCACCAAGCACTTTTTTAATTTCCTCCTTAACAAGTTTACTGACAAGCTTTCCATCGGCCTTTCCTCTAACAATATCCATTACCTTGCCCATTACAATCCCCATGGCACCCATTTTTCTTTTCAGAATAATCTCTTTAAGGTCATTTACTATCTCTCTGATTATTGCTCTAACTTCGTCTTCGCTCATTAGCTTCAATCCAAGTTCTTCACATATTTCATCTATGGGCCTATAGCCCCTTCCAGCAATGTATTTAAGTATCTCAGGAATTGCCTCCTTGGAGAACTTATTCCTCGATAGTCCCTCAAAGACCTCCATAAGAACGTCCTCTGTTAAGTTCTTTATATCACCTATGTCCTTTCTAACCTCTTCTATTGTTCCAAGAAGAGTCTTTACAACTATGCTTGGCTTTATGCCAAGGGCTACAGCCTTTTCAAATATGTCATCAAGGTTCCTTCTTATTATCGTTTTTGCTTGATCTTCGTGTATTCCATACTGACTTACAAAGCGTTTTACTTTCTCTTCAAACTTCTCGGGAATGTTCTCTCTCAGCTTGTTTAGGAGATCATCAGTTATTCTAATTGGAGGTACATCAGTCTCAGGATACATCCTTGCAGCCCCTGGAAGAGGCCTCATGTACTCTGTATTACCATCAGGTAAAGCTCTTCTTACTTCAGCAGGTACACCATCGAATAACATAAGCACTCTTTCATAAACGGCGTTTAAAGCCTTTAATGCTGATTCCTCGTTAGCTATAACAAGAACAAATGCATCGTTCTCACCTGAATTAAGGACCCTCATAATGTCCTTAATTTCTTCTTCAGTAATACCATACCCAGGAAGTTCATCTGAGTGAATAATTCCCCTTAGACCGGTCTTTACTTTAACATAAACTGCAAGATCTTTTCCAAGTCTGTAGTCCCCTCCAAGGGACAGAAGACCTCTCATGCCCTTAAGTTTGAGCCCATATACTCTCATTCCAGAGTCTAGTGCCCTTTTTATGAGCTTGGATCTTGTGTTCTTAAATAGATAAGTGAGATCTTTGGGTTCAAACTTTAATTCTTCCTTTTTTACTCTATTTTTTAGTTCTTCGATAAGCCTTAACATGTGAAGTTGTCTTTCAACCTCCTTTTTTATTATCGTTGGTATAAGATCGAGCTCTTGCACTCCCTTGATTTCTACCCTGGCCCCTCCCCTTATTGAAACATTTAAATCTTGTCTTATAGTTCCAATGCCTCTTTTTACCCTTTTAGTACTTCTGAGTATTAATCCTATTGCCTCTGCGACCTCTCTAGCCTTTTCTGGATCATCTATTGTTGGCTCTGTTGCTCTTTCTATTAGGGGTATTCCCATCCTATCTAAGTTGTAGATGACTTTATTATTCTCCTCTCTTATTTTTCTAGCAGCCTCTTCCTCAAGACATATTGTTTTTATTTTTATCCCATGAATTTCCCCATCTACAGCTATTAAAGCTGTTCTTTGGAATCCTGTTGGATTAGAGCCATCTATGACTATTTTTCTCATGAATCTTACTTCATCTATTATTTTTGCATTTAACATAAGAGCTATTGTTAGTGCTATTTCAAGGGCCTCTCTGTTGAGCTCATGTGGTGGCTCCTCATCAAGCTCAACAAGGCATGAAGACTCTTTGGGTGCTAAATATACATATCTTCGTCCCTTAGCCTCCTCCTCTAATGCTGCAATATCTACTTCCCCAACTTCACTTTTAACAGCATGCAGCTCTCTTATAGCAACTTTTTTGTCTGACTCAACGAGTATTGAAGGGCAATTACAGAATAGTTTTTTTGTATCTAGCTGTTGATGAATTTCCAGTCCTACCTTAAGTCCAAGTTCACGGTAGTTCATGGGCAACCCTCCTTTCAGAAATCTCTCCTCTAAAGTTCATCAACATGAGTTCCCTAATTTTCTCTAGATCTCTTGTCTTGTTCATCACCCACATGAGCTTTACATATGCAACCTCTGGAAGCATATCTTCTCCAGGAATAACACCAGCCTTTAGGAGTCTTCTACCGGTAGAATACACAAACAAATTTACTCTGCCATATAGACATTGTGTCGTAATAACTGTTGGTTTCCCCTCATCTGTTGCTCTTTTTATAATTGGTATTAGATCCTCATGTACATGACCTAACCCTGTGCCAGCAATGACAATGCCATCAAAGATATCATATAATTTTGAAAGAATATCTGCTTTAAGTCCAGGATAGTAGAATACAAGCCCTACATTCTCATGAAATCCTCCTGTTAGCCTTATTGGTCCCACAGAAGCTTTTCTATACTCAGAAAGATACTCTATCTTTTTGGGAGTAACCTTAGCAATTGGAGGAACGTTTATCGACTTGAAAGCATCTCTTCTGCTG
>QMTU01000072.1 GCA_003663585.1 Thermoplasmata archaeon | reverse complement strand
AGTATGCAAAGGATCATGAGGAGCTTAAAGCGGCAGTTGAGAAATGGGGCATAAAGGAGGACTATTCAAGAGTCCCTAGGTGAGCGCTTCACCTTTCCTCTTCTTTTCAAACATGTTTGGAGAAATGAATATATGGATGTCATGAGGTGCTATCCTTGAGGTGATATGTCATGGCAACATTCGTTCCTAGGGAGAAGGCCCTTGAGAGGCTCTGGAAGGAAGTGGAGGAGGGCAGACCCATAATTATTGCAAGTGCCGGAGATGGCTTTTTCGCAAAGATATTTGACATGGCAGGGATAGACATTATAGGCGTGTATAACTCTGGGTATGGAAGACATCTTGGCATAGGATCGCTTTCTGGGCTTTTACCGATCTTCGACACGAACAGGCTCGTCATAGAGATGGGCTATGAGATCCTTCCTCGAGTGAAAAGATCTTTGGTCCTTGCTGGTGTTTGTGCTCAGGATCCAAAGACTATTTGGCCTGAATACCTTGAAAGGCTGAAGAAGATGGGCTTCTCCGGTATACAGAACTTTCCTACAGTAGCGCTAATTGACAAGGACTCCCTCTTCAGGAGAAACCTCGAGGAGTCTGGGTTTGGATATGACAGGGAGGTAGAGGTGCTTAAGATAGCGAAGGAGCTGGACATGTTCACGCTGGGCTACGCGTTCACAGAGGACGAGGTGGAGAAGCTCGCTAAGGCCGGCGTAGATCTAATCGCAGTGCACGTTGGCCTCACAACGGGAGGGCTCATAGGAGCGAAGACCACAGTGACCATTGAGGAGGCCATAGAGAGGACTAACAAGCTTTTAGATGTGGCCTTTAGGATAAGAAAGGACTTCATACCTATAACCCATGGAGGTCCCATGAAGGATCCTGAAACAGTAGAGAAGGTCTTAAACGCGACAAAGGCTGTGGGCTTTGTGTCTGGATCTGCAATAGAAAGGACTCCAGTGGAGAAGTTCCTCTTAGAAGTCTGTAAAGAGTGGAAGTCCATTAAGCTCACTCACAAATAAAGGATAGGGAAAAAGAGCGCACTTAGATTTCATCTTTTCTCCTTTTTGTTAGCACGCCTAAAACTATGGAGATTACGATAGGCACTCCTATGAGGCCTGCGATCTCTGCCACTAGTACCGGATCATACGTTTTTGTGTTAAGGTCCTCCTTTATGTTTATCATAGTTCCCTTAGCGAGGTACTCTATGGGAGCGACATAGCCGTAAAAATACTCTCTGAACAAGCTTAAGACAACGTTCTTGTCTAGGTCATAATACGCGGAGTAAAGAGGCGTTCTGCCGTTATATGGGTCGCCGTATGAGAGGTAGATGTGCACCACGAGATCTCCATTCTTAATAGATATATCGTTAAAAGACGCGTATGTGAACTTATTTATGTCCAGTCCTTGAGATTTTGCCCGACTAAGTACCTTTTCTAGAATATCCTTGGCGTTGAACGTGTTATTGTTCAGATATCCCTCAAGGGCCCTCATATCGCTGGGCCATACTATGCCATGATAAATCAAGATCTGATTATCATACCCAGAACCTAATTTTACAGATGCTCCGCACAAACCAACCTCAAAATTAAGTGTAAATTCCTTGGATCCTAGCCTAAAATTAACCTTAAGCGTCCTTTTCAGTGAGATGCTATTGGAATTAACTTTCAGTGAGTAGCCATCAGGGGCACCACTTGACATCCACTCTGAGGCCTTAATAAACCAATTTTCTTGGGATTCTCCAAAGATCTTTTCTCCAGCTTTTACAAGCTCTTGTACCGTCGGCAACAGGCTATCATTTATAAGAGACTCTCTGTTCAAGATTGCTCTGAGAAGCTCGGTGTTGTTTCTTAAATCGCTCGGTGTTATATCAACGTGTCCGAGTATGTGTATAAAACCTAGTTTCTCCTTATAGAACCTGAAGTTTAAGTTAATACTTTTGGCCCCCAGTATAACATCAAAGATATAGTCCCTGGTATCATCAACCGTGATTTTTCCATCTTTTATTACTACTGAGCCCCTATAGTATACGCCCCCAAACACCAGGTCTCCTACAGAGAGATTATACGCACTCATGTAGAGC
This sequence comes from Thermoplasmata archaeon, assembly GCA_003663585.1. GTDB lineage: Archaea > Thermoplasmatota > B47-G6 > B47-G6 > B47-G6 > B47-G6. Next base: position 3,033 of record QMTU01000072.1, on the reverse strand, counting down.
GTGAGAATCTGTTCAAGGACGCTCACAGCCCTCCTCACTTGCTCCCCAATCGGAGTTGAGTTCGTGAAGAGTTCCAGTGGAGACCTCGTGGTGTTAAAGTTCCCCAAAACGATCTGTATTTCATATGTATCGTTTCCATAGTACTCTGAAAAGTGAATATCAATGATGGATGCTTCTAGGAGGTATTCCTTGTTGGATATCCCAGCAAGCTCACTAACAAAGTTTACTATTTCTGTATTTTCCACTGTTGGATGATCCATAGCATTACACGTTGGCACAACAGTTAACATAGGCAGAGCTAACAGAGTCAGAAGGAGTAAAGATAATTTAACTATTTTTATAATTTTGTACATTAACTCATTACCCCCCGAGTTGGGCATTGTCTCACTATTACTTCAGTGTCTTTAATATATATTTATAACTTGTGACATATACTTCAAAGATAAAGGTGTTTTTATGGGCATCATAGATGAGCTGTCAAGCTATCCTCCGAGGTATGGACCTGAGTGGGGTTCTGGAGGAATATTTGGCCTAAAGTACAATAAAGGAGTCCTATATTACACAGTTGCGTTTGAGGCAGAGGCCTATTTTCTTTCCGAGGACTCTGAGAGAGTCTATGGGTTTGAACACGTTGGTCCCGAGCCAACATCTGGTGGTGACACGTACAACGCGTCGGAGGTCGTAGATGAGTTCATATACTTTGGAGGTTGGGTCCACGCACCAGCAGTATACGAGGGGAAGAGAGATGGAAAGAGCACAATAGCATTCTATAACAAGTACTCCCATGTACACGTATATGACGTCGATAATGATGAGGTAAGGCTCCTCTGGAAGGAGACCATAGGTAAAAGAGACCAATGGGCAGGAGAAGTATCAAACATAATTTATGACCCTATAGGAGATAGGCTACTTTTATCTAGACTTGACGGACATGAAAACCTTGGAGTGTACTCTCTCTCCAGAGATGGCAAGGAACTACAAAGAGTAAGTGATGTGCCCTCATTGAAGGGGGTATTAGTTAAAGAATATGCGTGCTTTGACTCCTCAACGCCTTACTTGGGAATCTCCCCAGAGTCTGGCCTTCGAGGCATTCAGGCCTTAGATCTTGTGACAAACAAGCTCGAGAGCTATCCAATAAAGGACTACTCAGCAATATCAAAGGATGGATTTGGCGTATTTGCTCCTATAACTGGAACCATGTGCTCCGCTTACGGAAGGATTTTCACGTTTGTCCGTGGAGGTCTTGTTATTAGCGACATATTCAGCGAGGAGCACTTGTTCATAAGGCTATTTGACTTCATGTCGGGATACGCTCCGCAGCGTACTGTTGCGCTTCCTCTTGGAGGAGGCGTTCTCGTGGCATATAATGCGTATACTCATGGGATACTAAGGTCGTTCAGCGACGAGGAGGCCTACATGAGGGAGAGACTTGATAGAGTAGTAGGGCCTACTGTGCTCCTTTACATAACTCCGCCAACGATGAGAATAGTAGGCGCATTTGGCGCTCGCATAACGTCCATGGAGCGCGTTGGAGAGCACTTACTTCTAGGCACGTGCACAATGGCAAACCTTGGAGCCCTAAACGCGTCCCCGGTGGACGCAGGGCATAAGGAGATACTGCCTGTAAGGATAGACTCCATATTGGGCTCTAGGGGTACTCCAGTGGAGTTCAACGTTCCGGGATCGTTCATAATGGACCTTCCCTTTGGAGGCATTCCCCTCTACGGATACAAATATCCTAGAATCATCATAAGGTGTTCAAAGGAGAATGAACTAGAGATATATGAATACACAGCATCACTAGATAAAGAGGATCCCGAGCGCGATAACGTTAGTCTAAGTGAAGGGAGAAATGTTATAGAGTTGACCTCATATCGCGGAATACTGTCATTTAGACTAACAAAGCCTGATGAAAAGGCAAAAATAAGGATATCTCTTGAGTGACGAGCTTTAAGGAAGGATCTCAGACCTCTGCTCTAAGAGGTATTGCCCTTCTCAGCCATTTTTATGATCTCAAGCACCCTCTTCTTAGCCCTCTCAATGAGCTCTTTGTAGTTTCCAAGATACCTCTTTGGATCTAGCGCCTCTTCTATCTCCTCCTCAGACAGATATTTGCGTATTCTACTGTCCCTAACAAGAGCCTCCTTAAACTCCAGTCCTTCCTCATATGCCCTCATTGATAGCTCCCTTATTATCTCGTGAGCAACGTTCCTTGGGGCTCCCTTAATCGTAAGCCTTATCATTACGGACTCTGCCATATTCATGCCCTTGGTGATGCGAAGGTTTCTCAGCATGTTCTCATCGTACACGACAAGGCCTCCTATAAGATCAATGGCGTCCTCAAGTATTTGGTCCATAATCCCAAAGGCGTGCGTTATGACGATCCTCTCCGAGGATGAGTTCGTCAAATCCCTTTCGTGCCAGAGAACTATGTTCTCAAGGGCGGGTATTACGAGACCTCTTAGAACCCTTGCAAGACCGCATATCCTCTCAGCCCTTATCGGATTTCTCTTATGCGGCATCGTCGAGCTTCCAATCTGGCCACGTGAAAAGCCCTCAGCTGCCTCCAGTATTTCCGGTCTTTGCAGGTTTCTAATCTCCTCTGCAAGTCGAGCTATTGAGGATGCGAGAATTGCCATTGAACACACGAGCTCAGCGTGTCTATCCCTTGACACTACCTGAGTCGTTATCTCAGCAGGCCTCAGGCCAAGCCTTTTCATCACCGCTCTTTCTATTTCAAGACCCCTTCCAAGCCATGCTGCCATTGTGCCGACAGCCCCAGCCATTTTTCCAACAATAACCCTTTTCTCACACTCCAAAATCCTCTCTAGCCCTAGAGATATCTCCAGTGCGTGGTTTGCCAGCTTAAATCCAAAAGTTATCGGGACTGCATGTTGTGCGTGTGTTCGTCCTACCATAATAGTATCCCTGTACTTGTCCACAAGCTTCAGAAGTTCCCTCAGGAGTTCTATGGTCTTCCTCTTTATGATTCTAAGGGCGTCTCTCATAACAAGGGCCCATGCTGTATCTATT
>QMTU01000071.1 GCA_003663585.1 Thermoplasmata archaeon | reverse complement strand
TCTCCTTTTGGGAATCTAGATGGAGGAACATCAAAGCGCACTTTAATCAACGCTTCTCACCTACTTTGATTAGTTTGCCTCGCTTCTTCTTGTACTTGCTTTGGTATTCCTCCCAGACTCTCTCTATAAGTTTTTCTTTAGCTCTCTTAAGCTCATCTGGCTTAACTGGGTGAGTAGGCAAAGTAGGCTTCTGCTTGTCCATTTCCTTCTGGATTTTTATTATAAGCTCTTTCTTAGTTGCTGTATGCTCCAAGACAGGCTTAGGAGCTATATAGCCGCATCTGGTGCAAACCAGGTATGGTACACCGAAGACTATTTTAGTAATGAATTTATGGAAGCCCATTTCGCACATTATCGAGCGTCTACCTTGAGGTATAACCCATAAGCCGCTGGGCAGCATGTATGGCGGCTCTCTCCAATGCTCACGCTTAACCGGATATCTAACTGTGCTCATTGCTTACAATCTCCGTTAAGAGCTTATCGAATTTAGCGTAGAGAGCTTCCTTTTTATCTAATCTAAGATTAGCTCTGCTTAGTGCTCTGAAAAGCTTGGCTCTGGCATCGTGGAGTATATCACTTAATTTGCCTTTGCCTTCATGGCTTCTTTGCCTAGCTTCTTCTAAGATATCTAGTAAGCGTTCTGAGAGTCTCTCTGAAAATGTTGAAGCCAAGACTTCTTCTCCTGTATACGGCGATATCTCTACAGGAGTCACAAACTCTCTGCTTACTCTCCTTGGAGCAACTCCAGGTTCTACATTGGGCAAGCCTACTCGGCTTTTGTTCTCTTCTAGAGCTTCTGCTTCTCCCCATATAGTCAAAACTCCATCTTGGAATTTAACGTTGAAGCCTGCATTCCTGGCTGTAACTGCAGCAGCCATAGTCTGGTGTAGAACTTCTGCATCTCTGAGTTTGTCTTTAGACTCTAGAGGGTTGAACACCCACTTCCAATCTGTTATACCAAACAAAGGTAGTAATTCATTGTTCAAAGTCTCTTCTATTAAGCGCTGGTATTCTTGAGCTGTTTCACGTTTAACTTCTATTTTAGTTCTTACTTCTCTGGTTGAACCTTTTTTCCTTGTGCTTATAGTAGTATCTAAGCCATATACACTGTCCACAGCATTCATGTAAAGCTGATAGTATTCCAGAGTTTGTTTGGCTTCTTCTTCATCTATGAACGGTATTTTTACAGGCTTGTCTCCTTCTTCTAAGCCTACAAATATCAGAGCTGTTCTTTTCTTGGATTCGTATTCACCTGTTTCTAAGTCTCTTTGAGAAAGCTCTTCGCGCTCAGCTTTTACGTCTTGGAGTATTTGTCCTACACGGTCTTGATCCAAGCCTGGAAACACTAGTAATCCGCCTATTTTGCCTTCTGTGTGCACTTCAAGTTGATAGTCATCTATAGCATTCAAAGTCTCTAAGATTTTAACTAATGATATAAGCTTTGAATTACCAAATAATTCTGGAGGCAATCTAGACATTGAGCCATGGATTATTTCATTTCTGCCGAACCTGGCTACTACTTTGCCAGCTATTTCTTGAACGTAGCAAGTTTGAACCATTATTTCTCCGCATATAGGGCACTTGAAAATCTTAGACTCTTGGACTCTAGGCGACTCCTGCCTTATATCCCACACTAAGTCTTGCCCTCTGTACTTCTCACTGTAGTAGCATTTAGGGCAGAAATACTGGTAGCCACCTAAGTAACCTCGCTCATCTCCTATTGGGAATATATAGCCTGGATGCTCGACGTGTGCTTCTTCAGCTATGTATTTAGGCTTCTCATTCCCAGCTACATTCTTGTAGACAATGCTCCAGTAGAAATCATCTGTAGCCAATAAGTAAAACAACGTTGATCTTATGAACTCATAGAATGTACGATCTGGAGACGGCTTTGTAGTCAGCTGCTCCAAGCGCTTCTTTTGAGCTAAGTCAGGCTCTCTTAAGTATTTTTTAACTTTGCAGACGGGGCATTTCTCTACTGCACTCTGGAATTCGCTGCCGCATTTCTCACACTTTATTCTGAATCTAGGCTCTATATGACCCCAATTCCTTGTGCACTCTCTGATTATAGCGTTGAAGACTCTTCTTAGAACCCAGCTGTTCCTGGCCCACTCTACTAGAGTAACATAATCTACTCGAGGACGTCTAAGTTTAGGCTCTACATCCCAGACATACTGAGGTATAGCACTTCTGCGTGTTTTGCTGATTAAATTCTCTTTGCCTAAAGCTTTCGCTATAGTCTTAACTATCCTGGCTCTCAGAGAATCATCTTCTTGAGGTTTCTCTTTTAAGCTAGGAGCCAATGAGTGCTTCATGTGCAGCCCATGAAAATACAGCTTTGAATATTTATTATCATTATGTCTAGAGCTTACCAGCTACTCCTGCACGTCCGCGCTTCTTGATGGCCCAGTAAGCTATAGCTAAAGCTTGAGCGTAGTCGTCTTTGCCTTCTGATTTAACAGTGATATGCTCACCTTTAATCTTGAAGCTTAAAAGCCTGAGCTGTGATATAAGCTTTAATTCGCTGGCTGGTATAACAAGCTTGTTGCTTACAGCTGCATCTCTGAGGTGAGTGAAAGCGTCGAACCATATTTTAGCTGAGGGAATAAAGTACTTTACTTTCCTTGAGCCTAAGTCTTTCCTTAATTCATCTGAAGGAGGAATGCCTAAGCCCATTCTCTCCACCATTAAGCATTTAAAGTCGTAAATGTTGTCTGCAGCTTTGATCCAAGCCAATTGCTCAGGGAAAGCTTTGCGCATTCCTTGGATGTACTCTACTCTAGCAAACTTCTCTTTGGGATCATAAGATAATATTACTACCACTGTGTATGAGCCTGTTCTGCCCCAGTCTATTCCAGCATAGTATTGCTTCTTGTTGTCTACTATACCGAATCTGGTTTCGTAGTCTTCTTTCATCATCTCTATAATTTGCTGAGTAAACAGTGCTCCTTCTACGTCTAAGAATTGAGCCATGTGCTCTTGGAGGAACACATCGTGACTCATTAGTCTCCTGTTCATTTCAAGCTGCTCTTTGCTGTAGTACTTGTTGACTTCTGTAGGAAGCTGTATCCGGTAGAATTTAGCTTTAGGATCGTTAATATCTGGACTGCTGTCTTGATAGGCTTTCCAAAAGTAGCCTTGCTGCCCACCTGGAACTCCTATGATGCTTAAATGACCTTTACTTTCATGGCTTCCTAGCATAGGCAAGAGAACATTCTCAAAGACGTGCTCAGGGATTTCAGCTGCTTCATTGCAAAATATAAAGTCAATGTGGTGCTTACCCTTTATAAAGCTTGTAGCTCCATACGTGAAAACTACAGAGCCATTGGTTAGTCTAAATTCTTCCTCTATGAACTTCTCTATAGAGTCATAAAGAACACCAGAAGTCTGGAACAATAAGGCTAAATTCTCATGGATAAAAGTCTTCACTTGTCTCTGAGCAGGGCATATCACTATTGCTCTGGTTCCAGGGTTAACAGTTAAGTACCATGCTAAGAAAACAGCTAAAGTAAAGTCTTTGCCTCCTCCTCTCCCTATAGGATAAACTGTAGGTTTAGGACCTAACCAGCCTTCTATCATTTTAAGCTGGTAGTCTTGGAGCTCAATAGGTTTTCCTTTCCACACCAAGCATTGCCTAGCGAATTCTGCACAAGCTTCGGGAGTCCTTTCCGTAAATTTCTCTAAGTCTTTAGCTGTAAAATGCTTCTTTTCGCTCATGTCTTCTAAATGCTTGCCTTTGAACAGCATTATCCTCTTGGCTAAATCGCTGTCTAAATACTTGTCTTCTTCGCGGAACACAAGCTCTCTTTTGCGCTTAGGTTTCCACAAGTCTTTGTGCATTGAGAGCCAGCCTATGCTCACTTTGAATCCATGCTTCCTTACAAAATCGTATGCTTGCTCCAAAGTCATGTCTCTGGTTCTCATGAGCTTTAGAAGCCATTTGGGCAGTGTAACTTTTTTAGGCATTTCTATCGAAGCTTCATTTGAAACTTCAAATATTAATGTATTGCTCATAAAATTGAAGTGTTTATAAAAATGTTCAAGAATATGGATTGTACAAACTTATTTGTATGACTCTGTGTTCGTACAAATGTATACGAATAAACTTAATCTAGTCCAAATAAGTTTAGACAATGCTGTAGTGTTTAGCTTAACTAAGAAAAGTTTATAAATCTAGCAATGATAGAATTAACTGTGATCCTATGCAGGCTCAATGCAAAGCTCCATTCTCCCTGTGGTGCGAAATAAGCAAAGTAGACGAAGAAAGGCATGTTATTGGAGGCTATGCTTCAGTAGACATAGTCGATGAGCAAAGAGACAAAATACCCTTGGAGACTCTGAAGGAAGCATGGGAGCATTTCATTAAAGATTTAGATTACGCTCACGTTCACGTTATGCATTCCAATATCCCTGTAGGCCGAGTTCTCCTTGAATACACCGATTCCCAAGGGAAAAAGTACAAGTCTGGAGTAGACGATAAAGGCTTGTTTATTCTAGCTGAAATAAGGCAAGATATCAAGAAAGGCAGAGAAACTTGGAAGCTTATACAGGAAGGTAAGCTTAGAGGCTTCTCGATAGCTGGAGAAGTTTTAGCTTCTACGTATGTCCATAATGGCCGCTCTTACAATAGAATAGACAAACTTGAGCTTCATGAGATAAGCGTTGTGGACCGACCAGCTAATAAACTTTGTTTGTTTACAGTTATGAAAGCATTGAGGAAAGGAGGATATGTTTTCAGAGACAATCTTTTAGATGCATTACCAGACGGAATAGTTCTTACTAGAGGCATAGTAAGATTAGTGGGCAGAAATGCAGAACTGGGTTATGGTCATGACTACGACATCAAAGCTCCTACTACTCAGGAATGGCTAGGCAGAGCTATACAGACCAGGATCCACAATGAGCTCAGGAGAAAAGGGAGAATGGACATTTGGAATTCTATGGAGTGGATAACAGATGAAGGAGAATATTCTTATACTGATTATTTAGACTTGTATGACTTGGTACTGTTACGGAGCAAGCAAAGCAAGCCTGAACGCTTGCTCCTAACCGAAGAAGAGAGGAAAGGTGGCGTTGCCTCTCTTCCCGTAGATAAAGCGCCATATATAGTGAGAAAGGTG
>QMTU01000070.1 GCA_003663585.1 Thermoplasmata archaeon | reverse complement strand
TTACATATGTCCATTGCATACGGACATCTTGGGTGGAACCTACAACCAGGAGGTATGTTTGCAGCGTTTGGAACTTCTCCTATTATAGGTACCTCCTTAAGTCCAAGCCTCCTAGACGGTTCAGGCTCTGGAACAGCTGCTATTAAAGCCTTTGTATAAGGGTGTAACGGCCTATCTAAGATCATCCTCGTGACTCCTGTTTCAACAATCTTTCCGAGGTACATCACAGCTATGCGATTTGTAAAGTATCTTGTGGTAGCAAGATCGTGTGTTATGTACAAGTACGTCAACTTGAACTTCTCCTTTAAGCTCTTCATTAGCTCAAGAACCTCTGCCCTTATAGAGACATCAAGCATAGAAACAGGCTCATCTGCAACTATGAATGAAGGCTTAAGTATCAGTGCTCTTGCAATTGATACACGCTGTCTCTGGCCCCCTGATAACATGTGGGGGTACCTGTCTATGAAATCCTCTGGAGGGATCAACCTTACTTCCTCTAGGGCCCTTAGCATGAGGTCTTCTCTTTCCTCAGCAGTTTCTCCAATTCCATGGATTATCAAGGGCTCCTCTAGTACGTTTCTGATCTTAAATCTTGGGTTCATTGAAGCATATGGATCCTGAAATATCATCTGAACATGTCTCCTGTACGCTAATTCTTCATCCTTCGACTTTATTTGAGTAACGTCCTTTCCTGCAAATAATATTTCACCAGCAGTAGGATTAAGAAGCTTTGAAATAACTTTTCCGGTGGTTGTCTTACCACAACCTGATTCCCCAACTAGGGCAAATACCTCCTGTTTCCCTATTTCAAATGATATTCCATCAACAGCTTTGACAATTGCTGGGGGAAGACCTGCCAAAGCCTCTTGGACTGTTCTCTTGGCTCTAAAGTACTTCTTTAGCTCAACGACCTTGAGTATAGGTTCCCCCTCACTTACCTCAATTTCCTCACTTACAATTACATCAACGTCGCTCATATCTTCTCCTCCTCTAGGAACTTCTGAAGATCCTCAATTCTTTCTCCATCCTTCTCATAAAGCCAGCATGCAACAAAGTGCTTCTTTCCTACTCTGAAAATCGGAGGCTCCTCTTGCTTACACTTGTCAGTTGCGTATGGACATCTTGGGTGGAACCTACAACCAGGTGGCGGATTTATAAGATCAGGTGGCGTCCCTGGGATGTACTCAAGTCTGTCGACATCAACGTGTACACGTGGAATTGCGCTTATGAGCTTCTGTGTGTATGGATGCTGTGGATTAAGATATATATCATCACCAGTTCCCCACTCGACCATCTTCCCCCCGTACATAACCAGCACATTATCTGAAACCTCTGAGAGTATGCTTAGATCATGTGTTATGAAAATAAAGGACTTGTGGGTTTCGCTTTTTATGCGCTTTAGTAGATTCATTATCTGGGCCTGAACTACTACATCAAGTGCAGTTGTAGGCTCGTCTGCAATAATAAGTGGTGGGTTTAGTATGAGGGCCATTGCTATCATTACACGCTGCTTCATTCCTCCAGAAAGCTCATGCGGATATCTCTCAGCAACTGCTGGGCTTAGCCCTACTAGCTCAAGATATTTTTTAACAATTTCCTCAGCTTCTTCTGGATCCATGTCATAGTGATACACTAGTGGCTCTGCCATCTGATAACCAACCCTATAAACAGGATTAAGAGCATTCATTGCCCCTTGAAATACCATTGAGACTTTTCTCCATCTAATCTTTCGCCTTAAGGTGCTCTCATTGAGCTTTGATATTTCTATTCCATCAAGCCATATTTCTCCTCCAACAATGCGTCCAGGAGGTGGTACCATGTTAAGTATAGACGACGCTAAGGTGGTCTTGCCACAACCAGACTCTCCTGCAATTCCCAAAGATTCTCCTCTCTTTAACCATACTGTAACATCATCTACTGCTTTAACGGCACCTCTGGATGTATTGTAGTACGTCTTTAGATGATTTACCCGAAGCACGTATATTTCGTCTAAGGGGTTTTCGTACTTCACCTCTTCTTTTGGAATTAACTTTATTATCTCGCTTACCATGAGTAAGCACCTCACAGTCTTCTGAGCCTTGGATTAAGTACTCTATCAAGGGACATTCCTATGAACACGAACGTCAGACCTATAATCATGATTCCAATTCCTGGAGGTATGACCCACCACCAGTAGTTGTTTACTGCAGCAGAGGACGTCTGAGCATCGCTGAGAATCTTACCCCATGTTGGGTGTACCTTATCGCCCACTCCTAGGAAACTCAATGATGCCTCTGAAATTATAGCACCTGGTACGTTAAAGGCCATTGTCGTGAAAATGTAAGGCAACATCTGTGGCATTATATGCTTAAACAGTACTCTTGTAGTACTTGCTCCTAAACATCTTGCGGCCTCTACAAACGTGGCCTCACGCATCTGTAATGCCATTGATCTCACAACCCTAGCGATTCCCGCCCATCCGAATACTGCCAGCAGCAGAGCTACGATCCAATAGGAAAGTCCCTGTCTACTGTACCCTATTGCAATCATTATTGGAAGAAGAGGTATATTTACAAAGACCTCTATTACACGCTGCATTGCTTCATCAACGAAGCCTCCAAGGTATCCACTTACGGATCCATAAAAGAGACCAACAACAGCACTTACTGTTGACGTAAGTGCACCAACTATTAGAGCTATTCTTACGCCCCATATAAGGCCATACCACAGATCCCTGCCTGAGTCATCAGTTCCCATAAGGCCATGAGACTTGCCCTGTAGTATTATCTTAGCCCCAGTAAAGTTTAGAGGAGCTGTGCTGGTTATCGTCACATTTATGGTGTACTCTCCCTTAAGCCCTTTGAAATTCCCTAGAACAAGTAGCTTCTCTACGTCTATTACGTTCCTAGATAGTATCTCCTCTGCAGAAAGTTGCTTATAATTTGGAACAAATCTTATTGTATTGAATACTTCATCCATTAGTCCCAGGAGATTGTGGGCTCTATTATATAGATTCACGACTTCTTTGTATACAGCCTTATTCTCTGATGATACATTCCCTGAAGCCAACTGATCCTCAGCAAAGTCGCTTATTTCTTCAAGCTTCTCTAGAACTTGTCTGCTAAATATCGACTCACTTATGCCTATTATCTTCTGAACGTCCCTAGCAGTCTTAGCCGTAGACACGTCACTAAGCTTATCCAAAACAGTGTTTATTCCATTATTTATTTGATTTAAAGTTTTTCCACCATCCCACTGAGCTATGAGAGCGTTGTTAGTTACATTCTCCTGAAGGGCTCTTAACGCCGCTGGTATTTTGCTTGTCATGAGCTCCATAATGGTACCTGCCCTAGGCCACTCTGAAAATGTGAGCTCAACACTTCTCACGATATTTGTCTCTAAGCTGAGGTACCTGTTCATGGATTGTACAAATTTTACGATATCATTTTGAAGCGCTCCTTTAAGATCAAATCTTGTACCATTACCTGACGCCATTAGTCCTGATGCTGCCACGGTAATATTATCTGGCCTATAAATATCAACCTCAACACTGGCAGTGGCATTTCCAGCGAAATATAAGTACAATATCATTCCTGTAAATGGCCAGTCATAGTCATAGGTCTCAGTAATCTCGAACGATATTACATGAGCTCCGTATTTCTTGTATACATGAGCCTCCTCAGAGGAGATTTCATAAACACTTGTTTTTGAGTACTTGATTCCCTGAAGAGCTCCTGCCCAGGAGGGCAATGCAAGTTTTGGATTATCCTTCCAGTACTCGGGGCTATTCCAGTTTTCATATGCATCCTTAGGAACAAGATAAGGAGTTATGATGGCCGTCCCTACGAGAACTATTAATAGCACAAACCCTATAGCTCCAATTGGTTGTTTTAGCATCTCCTTTATTATAATACCAAGCCTCTGTAACTTCTCTGAGTGAACTTTTAGAGACTTACTACCTTGCTTTTGTGACTTATTATTGCTCCTAGCCAAAACTCACACCTCCCTAAGAGAAGTTAACGTTAGCTTCCAGAAGCTCCTACACGCACTCTAGGATCAAACACTCCATACAAGATATCCATCGTTAGATACACAGCTACGGTGAGGAATGTTCCTACAAATGATAATGTCATCAAAACTGGAACATCACCACTCTGAAGAGCCATCCAATATAGAAGTCCCATTCCAGGCCACTGCCATACAGTCTCAGAGATTATTCCACCCCACATGCTTCCGACAAGAGAAGCTAATATCATTGTTATAAAGGGAGGTGCAGCACTCCTTAAGGCATGGCCATAAAGCACTCTTCTTTCAGGAACACCCTTAGCTCTTGCTACCATTATGTAATCCTCTTGGAATATTCCTATAAGAAGGTTTCTCGTATACCAAGCCCATCCCCCAAATGCCACTATAACTAAAGTTAATATAGGCCCCGTCAGATAATATGCAAATACTCCAAACCTTTGTAGAGGATTCGTTGCCTGACTTAACAGTGTCAAAAGCGTCGCCCCTCCTGGAAGAGGTATTATGTGATGCCTCACTGCTAATGTTAGGATTAAAATCATTGCAAGCCACCATGTAGGCATTGACCACCCTACCATGGCCAGTATTGAAACCGTCCTATCAGCAATGGAACCTACATGCGTTGCTATATATGCCCCTAGTAGTATCCCTATGAATATATTTATCACAGTAGCTGTCGTGAACATTGCCATTGAAAATGGTATAGCTTTTGCCATCATTGCCGTAATCTTTTTTGTACCAGCATACTGAACTTCCTTTGACACTCCAAAGTCTAACGTTAAGACGTTTCTAACTCTTGTAATAATCCTTTCTAGTACAGTCTTATCAAGCCCAAGCTTTCTCTTAAACTCTGCAATCTTCTGTTGCCTTACCTTTTGGTACTGCTCCTCTCCAAGTTTTTTCAGTTTTTGAGCTTCTTCACTCATATCCCATTGTCTAAGCATATCTATAAGTTGTGCTTCTGCTTCCCTCTGTTCATATCCAGTGAATAAGTATGCAACTATCATTGTCACTATTATTAGAACAACGAACATGTTTGCAATACGTAAAGCTACATATCTTCCAAATCCCAAGATATATCACCTCTAAAATACGAGATAATACTTGTAGATTTCTAATTAAATGCATGTAAGCGCAAGTTTAGGGAACATTAAGG
>QMTU01000069.1 GCA_003663585.1 Thermoplasmata archaeon | reverse complement strand
GGCAGTGGGCAATACGCTTAACAACGAGGGCTTGTTTGGAAGGTCATTAATATTTTCAGCTATTCCTGAGACTCAGGCCATTTACGGACTCCTAATAGCACTAATACTGTTCATGTACTCAGGCATAATTGGTGGCGTGCACACAGCATCCCTTACGATAGGCATAGCTGCTATTGCCATGGGATTTGCTACAGGCATAGCCGGTTTATCAGCTGTTGGTCAGGGAATAACTGCCGGAAATGCAATAAATGCTATAGCAAGGAAAAATGGAATGTTTGGTAGGGCTATACTGTTCTCAGCTATTCCTGAGACTCAGGCCATTTACGGACTCCTGATGTCGATACTCTTTGGAGTCTCAATAGGACTTTTCGGAACTGTGAAGAACATTGAAATTGAGACCGTGCTGGCAATAGTTGGTGGAGGCCTATCTATAGGCCTTGATGGCCTTTCCGCTATAGGACAGGGAATAACAGCAGCAGCAACGATAAATGTGATGTGTGACAGAGAAGGTGCTATGGGAAGGGGATTGCTGTTCTCAGTCCTTTCAGAGACGTTTGCAATATTCGGCTTGCTTGTAGTAATCCTAATACTTATAGGGCTGTCACTTCTTTGAGGAGGTGTTCACGTTGGAGATACATGGTGATGTTAACAGGATTATTGAGGCAATAAGGGAAAAGGCAAAGAAACACGTAGATGAGATAATGGCTGAGGCTAAAAAAAGAATTAAGATCTTGAAGGAAAGTCATAGGAGAGATCTTGAGGAGCTCAGGGAAAAGATGCTCACTAAAGCAAGGACAGATGCAGATATAGAGTTTAGAAAGAGGGTCTCTGAAGCAGAAAGTGCTTGGAGGATGAAGATACTAGAGCTTAAGATGTCAATACTTGAGGAGCTCAAGAGCCTTGTTTATGAGAGACTAAAGAACCTAAGCGAGGATATGAAGGTAAAGTACGTAGAGCGAGTGGTTGAGAGGAATCTTATAGAGAACGCTAGGATAATCCCAGTTAAGGGTTGGGAGAGGGCTGCTAAGGAAGTTGCGCTGAAGTACAACTTAGAGGTTTCAGAGCCCATAGATGGAGACGGGGGCATAATTCTTGAGGACTCTACTGGGAAGATAAGAATAGACGCTAGAGTAGGAACGCTACTTGACGCGTTCTGGAAGGATCACGCGGAGGATATACTCAGCATTTTAGCAGGAAGTGAGAGTAACAGGTGATAAGCGTGGATTGGAACACAATATTGCAGTGGCTTCTAGGAGAAGGCTTACCATACCTTATACTACTTATTGTGTTACTAGCTGGGCTTTTTGTATTCGTCTTTATAACTAGCCTCTTCCCAACGATGAGGCAAATAATAGCATTTGCTTACATAAACTCTCTCATAGCAGTTCTTGGACGAAAGCCCATAGACAGAGCCTTCTTGGAGGAGTTATATGAGTCAAGAGATATTGTGAGTGCTGTTCAAAGCCTAAGAAACGCTGGAATAAACATAGAGCTCTCAGAGGACCCTGCAAAGCTTGAGATGCACCTCATAAATGATTTTATAGAGAAGCTCAGACTTGTTGAAAAGCATATACCTAAGCTTATAGAGCCGTTCTTTAAAGCCTATAAACGCCTCATAGTGTTTGAGGAGCTAATAAAGATAATCAGGTCAGTCTCTGCTGGTATAAGGCCAGATCTTACAGTTATACAGGCTTTAGATCCACAAATAGCAAGTTTAATATCAAACGCATCAAGCTATGAATCGCTGAGATCTGCGCTCACAACAGTTGGAATATCCCTTCCTGAGGATCCAATAGAGGGCGAAAGGGAGATATTTCTAAAGGCTATAAGGGATCTAGAGGAATCATCGAGGCTTGTGGATGAGAGCATAGCAGCTCCAGTGAGAGAGTTCATGCTTCACTACAAGGACTACTACAATGTTCTCATAATACTTAGAGGCATAACCCTTGGACTGAGCAGTGAGTACATTGAGAGCCTTACCCTTGGTGAGGGAATGTACCTGAACAAGTGGACCCTTCACAAGCTCTCTGAGGCGACAAGCATAAACGAGGTAATCGCCGAGTTGCAGGGAACTCCATATGAGGAGGAGCTTAAGGGTCTTGTAATATCTCGAGAAAAAGTGGATCTCTCGCTAATAGAGGCCTCACTCTCAAGGGCTCTGATAAAGATCATGTCAATACTGGAGCACAAGTACTCTTTAAGCGCAGGACCCTTACTGCGATTTCTTACATCACTGGACTTCGGGCTCAGAAATATAAGGCTTGCAATATATGGAATTGTTGAAAGACTGCCAAAGGACAGACTCTTGAAGATGGCAGTATATGGGTGAACTCATGATGATTGCAAGCATAGGATCTCAGGAGTTCGTAAGGGTATTCTCCGCTTGGGGAATAAAGAAAACATACATCGTTCAAGATAATGAGGAGGCTAGAAAGGCTCTCTGGAAATGTGTTGAGGATAACATAAGAATAGCCGTTGTTGAGGAGAAATTCTTTGATGTCATTAGAAGGGAACTGAAGATAATAAGGAATGAGGTCCCGGAAAAGGCTCCAATAGTCGTATACCTTCCAGGGCCTAGTGGAGAAAAGCTCCCATATGATCCTATAGACGCTCTGGTAAGGGAGGCTATAGGGTTTGACATATCGAGGAGGTGATGTGCTTGATACAGGGTAGAATTGTGAGGATTGCAGGTCCTGTTGTTGAGGCAGAAGGAATGCTTGGAGCAAAGATGTACGACGTAGTTCGCGTTGGTGATGAGGAGCTTCTTGGAGAGATAATCAGGATCAGAGGAGACAAGGTCACTGTTCAGGTATATGAGGACACTACAGGTCTAAAGCCCGGAGATAAGATTTACTCCACAGGAGAACCTCTCTCAGCTGAGCTTGGTCCTGGGCTCTTAGGAAATATCTATGATGGAGTTCAAAGACCTCTTGATAAGATAAGAGCTCTAGTTGGAGATTTTGTTAGGAGAGGAGTTCACGAGTTTGCCCTTGACAGAAATAAGAAGTGGCACTTCATGCCAAAGGTTAATGTAGGAGACTACGTCCAAGGGGGAGACATCTTAGGAGTGGTTCCTGAGACGGAGACCGTGGAACACAGGGTGCTTGTACCTCCAAACATTCAGGGAAAGATTACGTGGATTGCTGATGAGGGAGAGTACACTATTGAGGAGACTATAGCAAAGCTAGAACACGACGGGAAGACCATAGAGCTTAAGATGTATCATAAGTGGCCTATAAGAGTTCCAAGACCATTTAAGAGGAGACTGGACCCTGAAACTCCTCTCATAACCGGTCAGAGGGTTTTTGACACGTTCTTCCCAATAGCCAAGGGAGGCACTGCTGCAATACCTGGTGGATTCGGTACTGGAAAGACGGTGTCTCAGCACCAGCTTGCAAAGTGGTCAGATGCAGACATAGTCGTCTACATAGGATGTGGAGAAAGAGGAAATGAGATGACAGAGGTCTTGGAGGAGTTCCCACACCTTCAAGATCCAAGAACTGGGAAGTCACTGATGTTCAGAACTGTGCTGATAGCAAATACGTCAAACATGCCCGTCGCCGCAAGAGAGGCGTCTATATACATGGGAATAACAATAGCGGAGTACTACAGGGACATGGGATACGATGTTGCCCTTATGGCAGATTCCACGTCAAGATGGGCCGAGGCCCTTCGTGAGATCTCTGGAAGACTTGAGGAGATGCCAGGAGAGGAAGGATTCCCAGCGTATCTAGCATCTAGAATCTCTGAGTTCTATGAGAGAGCAGGTCGTGTTATAACTCTGGGCGCAGGAGACAGGGTAGGATCTGTTTCCGTTGTAGGAGCGGTCTCTCCACCGGGAGGAGACTTCTCAGAGCCAGTAACTCAGAACACACTTCGTGTTGTTAAAGTCTTCTGGGCACTTGACGCAGCCCTTGCCGATCAGAGACACTTCCCGTCAGTGAACTGGCTAAAGTCTTACTCCCTTTACTTAGAAAAGTTAGAGAAGTGGTATAAGGAGCACATAGCTAAGGACTTCCCAGAGCTCAGAAGAGAGGCAATGAGCATACTTCAGAGAGAGGCTGAGCTTCAGGAGATAGTTAAGCTCGTTGGTCCAGATGCCCTTCCGAGAAAGGATCAGCTTCTAATGGAAGCAGCGAGGATGATAAGGGAGGACTTCCTACAGCAAAACGCATTTGACCCCGTGGACACGTACTGTTCTCTCAAGAAGCAGCATCTCATGCTTAAGGCTATAATAACGTTTTATAGAGAAGGACTAAGAGCTTTAGAGAAAGGAGCCAGCATAGTAAAGCTCAAGGAGCTTCCAGTTAAGTATAAGATTGCAAGGATGAAGCTAATAGAGGAGGATAGGGCTGAAGAGGAGATAAACGCAATAATTAACGAGATAATATCGTCAATAAGATCCCTTTACGGAGGTGAGTAATCATGAGCGTCACTAGAGAGTATAACACAATATCACAGGTTTCAGGTCCCCTAATATTCGTTGAAGGAGTTCAGGACGTAATGTACGGTGAGATTGTTAAAGTAAAACTTGAGAACGGTGAAGAGCGCATAGGACAGGTTCTTGAGAGCAGACGCGGACTGGCAGTGGTTCAGGTACTTGGAGGAACTAGAGGCATAGATGTTAAAAAGGCCAGCGTTGTGTTTACTGGGCAGACGCTTCGTATAGGAGTATCAACGGACATGTTAGGCAGGATTTTAGACGGTCTTGGTAATCCCAGAGATGGAGGACCTCCCATAATACCAGAGGAGAGGCTTGACGTAAACGGAAGCCCAATAAACCCATATGCAAGACAGTATCCTAGAGAGTTCATAGAGACAGGAGTCTCAGCAATAGATGGCATGAACACATTAGTTAGAGGACAGAAGCTTCCCATATTTTCAGGGTCTGGAATGCCTCACAATGACCTTGCTGCGCAGATTGCTAGACAAGCAAGGGTGAGAGGAACTGAAGAGCCCTTTGCTGTAGTCTTCTGTGGAATGGGAATTACTGCTGAGGAGGCAAGCTTTTTCATAGAAGAGTTCAAGAGCACCGGAGCGCTGAGCAGAAGCGTATTTATACTTAACTTGGCCGATGAGCCTGCACTGGAGACGCTTTTAGCGCCGCTAATTGCGCTTACTCTAGCAGAGTATCTGGACTTTGAACAGGACATCCACATGCTCCTCATCTT
>QMTU01000068.1 GCA_003663585.1 Thermoplasmata archaeon | reverse complement strand
TAAGGAAAATAGAGCAGGACATTGTTAATGCTGAGGAGACTCTCACAAGACAAGAAAAACTTAGAGTTCGTGTGGAAGAGCTTCGTGATTTCACACTTTACAGATAAAATCAAGAAATATACCCCTTGTTTTGAGGATGAAAATGTATATTTTAGTTAGTGTAAATACTCCTTAAGGGGATGAAGTATGCCAACACCATTCAAGATAATCGCAGACATATATGAAAAGCTGGAGAAGGTCTCAGGAAGAATTGAAATGCGATCACTTCTTACAGCCTTATTCTCCAAGATACCTGAAGACGACATATACGAGGCTGTGCATTTAACCCTAGGACAGCTTGGCCCTGACTTCATGGGTTTAGAGTTTGGGGTTGCAGAAAAGCTTACCTTAAGGGCAATATCACTTGCGACAGGGATAGATGAGAGAACCCTAATGAGCAAGCTTATAGAATCTGGTGACATTGGCAAGGTTGCAGAGTGGGCTCTCTCTAAGAAAAAGCAAATGGCACTATTTGTTGAGGAGCTAACAGTAGATAACGTCTACAAAAACTTTAAGAAAATGACAGAGCTCTCAGGACAGGGAGCTATGGAGCTGAGAGTAAAGCTCCTCGCAGAACTATTTCAAAAAGCTTCTCCTAAGGAAGGTAAATACATAGCAAGGATAGCTACAGGAACTATGAGATTAGGAGTCGCTGAGGCGACTGTCCTGGAGGCTATTGCAGCGTCGATAGGAGCTCTTCATAAAAAAGACCTCATAGAGAAGAAGTACAACATATATCCAGATCTTGGAGAGATCGCAAGAATATTAAAACGTGAGGGAGTTGCTGGAGTTGAGAAGATAAGGATAACCTTGGGCGTTCCCGTTAGGCCAATGCTTGGAGAGCGTGCCAAGGATCCCAGAGAGATAATAGAAAGGCATGGAGTATCCCTTGTCGAGTATAAGTACGATGGACTTAGAATGCAGATACATATAAAGAAGGACGGGTTTATTAGGATCTTTTCGAGGAGCTTAGAGGATCTGACATCTCAGTTTCCAGATGTCGTTAAGTTTGTTAGAGAATCTTTTAGAGGAGAAGAAGCCATAGTTGAGGGAGAGACTGTAGCAATAGATCCCGATACCCTAGAGTTCAGACCCTTCCAGGAAGTAGCTCATAGAAGGGGAAGGAAGTACGATATACAAGAGGCCATAGAGAAGTACCCAGTGGCAACATACCTGTTCGATTGCATATATGCAAATGGCGAGGATCTTACTGATAAAAAACTTTTAGATAGAAGAAAAGTCTTGGAGAGCTTGTTTGACTGGAATGCCTCGGATAGGATATTTATATCAGAAGCAAAGCTCATTGACAATGTTAAGGACTTAGAGGAGTTCTTCCTAAAGGCCATAGAAGACGGCTGTGAGGGAGTAATGGCAAAGGATCCAGAGAGTCCATACAAAGCAGGTGTTAGAGAGTGGCTCTGGATAAAGTATAAAAGGGACTACAAGTCAGAGCTAACAGATACCTTAGATCTAGTTGCTGTAGGTGCCTTTGCAGGTAAAGGAAAGAGAGCGGGAACTTATGGAGCTCTTCTTATGGCAACATTTAACCCAGAAGAAAACACGTTTGAAACTGTTTGTAAACTTGGCACAGGTTTTGACGATAGAACTCTCCAGAAGCTTCCAGAGATATTTAGACCATATCTTAGACAGGGAAAACATCCACTCGTTAAGAGCAACATAGAGGCAGATTACTGGTTTGACCCGGTAGTGGTTCTTGAGGTTCAAGGAGCAGAGATAACGCTGAGTCCAGTACACACATGTGCACGTGATAGGGTAAAACCTGGCTATGGTTTAGCCATAAGATTCCCAAGGTTTACTGGCAGATGGAGAAGGGATAAGAAGCCCGAAGATGCTACAACCTCAGACGAGGTTCTCGAGATGTACAAAAAGCAACTGAGAAAGGTTGGAGAGTAATGTACCTCCCACGCTAAGCAACAGGATCCTTATAGGGAGATCTAAACCTCTCAAGATAGATCTCCAGCAATTTGCATTAAGCGCTGTTAAACTCAACTCTCTCGCAGAAGGGAAAGGCAGACTATGTTCGTTTATTTGTACTGAGAATATATTCAAAGAAACCTTCTACCACGCTGAGCACTCTTACTTAAAGAGAAGGCTTTTTCAGCAGTAAGTCATATTCCTACGCCCACAACACTAAAAGTATTCAATAATATATTACACTAACAAAACTTTGTTAGATTATTAAGCAGAAAGACTCTTTAGGGGGAGTGAATACTCATGGCTAGGATTAAGGTTGGAATAAATGGGTATGGCACCATAGGAAAGCGCGTTGCTGATGCTGTAATGCTTCAAAATGACATGGAGCTCGTGGGAGTATCTAAGACACGCCCTGACTTCATAGCAAGAATGGCAGTGTCGAAGGGAATACCATTATACGTCCCAGAAGGCCATGAGGAAAGGTTTGAGGCTGTAGGAATAAAGGTTTCAGGGACAATTGAGGATCTAGTGTCAAAGGTTGATGTCATAGTGGATGCCACTCCAGGTGGAATTGGAGCACAGAATAAGCCCCTATATGAAAAACATAACGTTAGGGCGATATTCCAAGGAGGTGAGAAGCACGATGTTACGGGGTTCTCCTTTAACGCCTATGTCAACTATAACGAGGCTAAAGGCAGGAGGTTTGTCAGAGTTGTATCATGCAATACGACCGGATTGCTTAGAGCACTTTACGTCATAAATGATCTCTATAAGATTAAGGAGGCATTTGCTGTGATTGTAAGAAGGGCAGCAGATCCAGCAGATGATAAAGCTGGAATTATAAACACATTAGAGCCCTCAATACCTGTACCCTCTCATCATGGTCCTGATGTAAGAACAGTCCTCGATGTGCCCATAGAGACTATGGCAATAAAGACACCAACAACTTTAATGCATATACACGCACTACACGTGAGAACTGAGAAAACACCTAATAGAGAGAAACTCATAGAGGAGCTCTCTAAGTATAGGAGGATTCTTCTTGTATCAAAGGATCTTGGAATTAAGTCTACCGCAAAGGCTATAGAGCTCGCTAGAGACCTTGGAAGGAAAAGATATGACATATATGAGTTAGTTATATGGAAGGACAGTATTACGGTTAAGGGAAATGACATATACTTCTACCAGGCAGTTCATCAGGAGGCTATTGTAGTTCCTGAGAACATAGACGCTATTAGGGCTATGTTTGAGGTTGCTGACAAGGATGATAGTATTGAAAAAACTGACAGAAGTTTATCCATAGGAGACATGAGTATCTGAATGAAAATTGCAGCTACCCTATTATTTTATTTATTGACCTGGTGATTTCCTATGCAAAAACTTGAAGAAATAATTGAAAAAGCTAGAAGATGGCTGGATGTTAAGGATTCAGTAAGGGAGTTTGCGATAAAAAAGTCTAGGGAGATCATAAGGCTATCATCAGAGATAATTCAGGACATTCATAAAGGAGCGCTTGTTGAAAGCAAGATAAATGAGCTGTTTGACAACGTTCAGGAATTCATTGCAAGACTTGAGGAGCATCCAGACATGATGCAAATGGGCCTTGTAAGAGACACTCTTCAGGAATACTGTGAGGCTATGATATTCAGAGAACTCGTGGAGAAGGGTGATGTGCCTAATCCTGATGATTTAAAGGCTCCTTTGGATTCCTATCTCCTAGGTTTGTGTGATGTTGTTGGAGAGCTTAGAAGAAAGGTGTTAGATAGTCTAAGAAAGGGTAAAACAAGCGATGCCATCAGGTTCTTTAATTATATGGAAGAGATATACTCTAAGATCCTAAGATTGCACTATCCTCAAGGATTAATACCCCTTAGGCCAAAACAGGATGCGATGAGAAACATCATAGAGAGAACAAGAAGTGACATAACAATGGCACTGATGATAGAAAAGTTCTCAAGGACTTCTGAGGAAGAGCCTCTAGACATAGACAAGGTTTATCCATAAAACAGCCTATCCCAGGATTATTTTATATACATCTATTATTTTATCTACTACTCTTTCCCAGCTGTAATATTTTCTCACAACTTCCTGCCCATTCTTAACTATGCTTTTTATGCTGTCATAATCTTCAAGAATCTTTAAGATCTTCGAAGCAAGATCCTTAGGGTCTACAGGATTGAATTTAGGAAGACCTATCGTGTCCACTATAGTCTTTACTCCAGGGATGTCTGCAGCTATGATTGGTGTTCCCATAGCGAGAGCTTCAAGCAGGACTATACCAAAGGCCTCCAACCTTGAGAGAGAGGGTAGGATCACTATACTAGCAGCTGAATATGCTGCTCTTAGATCCTCTCTTGGAATCTTGCCTAAAAAGAGAACTCTATCCTGAAGTCTAAGTCTCCTAGTAAGCCTTTCTAGGTGATCTCTGTGAGGGCCGTCTCCTATCACAACATGTTTTAGTCCAGTGTACTCTGCTGCCTGAATGAATACTTCCACGTTTTTGTGAGGAACAAGCCTCCCAACGAACATAACAAAGTCCTCGTGAATGGAATATTTCTCTCTAAATATAGATGCGTAGTCCCTTCCATCAAAGAACTGTATATCAACGGCGTTTGGTATGATCCAGTACTTGTGAACCCTCCAGAGAATTTTTGACGTTCTCTTATAACTCTCTGATGTGACTATTATAGCATCACTTCCTTCAACAAGAGCCCTTCCCATGAAGCTGTTGTAGATGTCCTCTAGAAATACGAGAAATCTGTTGTCAAGAGTAGGATCACAGTGATATGTAAGGACATATGGCTTTTCAGCCTTTTTTGCGGCTTTAATAGCAAAATATGGTGTAAGTGGTGGTGGAAAGTGTCCATGAACTATGTCATAGTCTGATGCCATTTTTAGAACGTTTCTGTATATCTGCGGGTCTATGGGCATCCTAATTACTTCTATGATAGGCCTTGTTCGAATAATGTCAACGTTGTCGATTTTAATCCTACTATATCCTGGGGGTATATCATTTGATAGAATTGTTACCTTAAACCCCCTTCTAGAGAGATAAATGCTAAGATCTCTTACATGGCTTTCAACTCCACCTACGTGAGGATATATATACGGACATACCATGAGGATGCTGTTCATCACAATCAACCATTAGAGTAGTACATATCCTTGAGCCTCTTGCATATGTAGTCCAGTACTCTCTGAAGGTTTCTCTTATTGTCAAAGCTTTTAACAATTTCTACAAGAGCATC
>QMTU01000067.1 GCA_003663585.1 Thermoplasmata archaeon | reverse complement strand
GCTATATACTGTTAAAGCTCCTAGAGAAGCTATCAAAAGAGGAACCAGAGGCAGACGTTACTGTAATATTTACTGTCAGAGAGGAAGTGGGCCTTCATGGAGCTCTGGCAGCCTCTAACGTTCTCGAGGACTTTGATCTGGCAGTTGCCATAGACACTACAAATGCCACTGATTATCCTGGCCTTCCGGATGTGTACTCAGGAACCCTAAAGCTCGGTGAGGGCCCTGCACTAAGGCTTGTGGACAGGGTATTCACAGCAACTTGGAAAGCTAGAGAGTTCGTTGAAGGGGTGGCGAGAGAGCACAATATAAGATATCAACCCCTAGTAACTGGTGGAGGCACAGACGCTATGGCATTATCTCTCTACGGCGGGCCCAGGAACTCCATAGCAATATGTATTCCAACAAGATATACGCACTCCCTTGTAGAGGTTGAGCAAAAGGATGACATAGAAGAGACTATAAAGCTTTTAGAGGCAATTGTAAATACTTCCTACAGATAACGTTATCTATACTGTCCCTTTCCACTTTTCTCTTTATTCATCTAATTAATGCTGTTATTACTAAATCTCTTTAATTAGCCTCAGAAAGCTCTCAAGAAGAGCAATTGTAGACTCCACGTCCTTCTTAGATGCTACCTCTAGTGGTGTGTGCATGTACTTCAACGGTATTGATACCAGACCTCCAGGAATCCCAGACCTAGTCACCTGTATTGCGTCAAGGTTTGTCCCAGTGAACCTTCCTGCAGTCTCGTATTGCACACACACACTTCCTATCTGAGCTGCATCTTCAAGAAGCTTTAGAACTTTAGGATGGACTGCTGGAGCTATCATAATTGCTGGCCCCTTTCCAAGCTCTATTGGAACTTTTGACTGAGATATTGGCGGATACTGTGCATGGGTGACGTCAAGGCTTATTGCCATCTCTGGATAAATCCCGTAGAATGCTGTTCTAGCACCCCTTAGCCCTACCTCCTCCTGGGAGGTAAAGACAAGGTATAAATTCCAGTCTCCTATGTCCTGCACTCTTTTTGAAAGTTCTATCATTATAAACGCAGATATCTTATTGTCTAGGCCAGTTGCTGCAATCTTATCGTTAAATAGCTCCATATACTGGAGGTCATATGTCGCTACATCCCCCACTCTCACGTACTTTGAAGCGTCCTCTGAGCTGTCAAATCCAGCATCCACGTATAGCTCTCCAATTTTAGGAATTTGCTCCTTCTTCTCCTCAAGGTGTACAGGCTTTACTCCAGCGACAACTCCAGGAATTGTCTTCTCCCTGCCCCATATTATTAACCTGCTGCCAATAATTGTCCTGACGTCTATTCCACCGATAGGCTCTATCCTTAGAAGACCACTTTTCTCTATGCTCTTAACGATAAATCCTACCTGATCATAATGGCATTCTATAGCAACTTTCCTCTCTGAGCTGCCCTTTATAAGAGCTATCACGTTTCCAAGGGCATCTGTTCTTATCTCGTCTACATGTGGCTTCAAGTGTCTCACTATGACTTCCCGCACGAGCTCTTCACGACCAGATACTGACGGCACTTTCACAAGATCTTTCAGCACATTATAGTCCACTGACATAACCCCTCTCACCCTCTTATTTTTGAGCACTTTAATTGATGCCTAGCAACTCTAATATAGCTATTTGTTTTTATTCTGAGTGAAACGATGTGTAATAATTCCACTTTTAATGCATCCCTTAAGAATATACTAAGCTCTTGTAGGCGGTATTGTCGTGGCAACCAATGAGATCAGAGAAAAGTCATTTGGAGAGGAAATAACACGTACAAAGGCTCTGTCGGGGGAGAGGGTATAAAATAATTAGAGAGGGCGCAGGGAGGGACATCCCAGGATATACGAACACGTATTGAACTCCTCCCCGCACTGAAGAGCGAGCCTTCTTAGCGATGCTCTGTAATAAGGTATAGGATTTTTGGAAATATTAACTCAGACGAATGCTAAAAGGCCGTAGAGCTTAGCCAAGAGAAGTACTGCTCTGCATCAGCCCACATAAAACTCTACAGGGGGCATAAATCCGAAGTACCAGGAGAAAAGTAAAAAGGAGGCTCAAAAGGTGGGAGAGGAGGAAAGAGGACATTGTTCACAAGCTCTCGAAGCATATTGTTGACGTTGCATTGAACTTTAACGCGGATATTATTATGGAGGCTTTCACTCGCGAACTTCAGGAGGATACAGCACTTCGTTGAATACAAGGCCAGATGGCACGGGATAAGAGCCTCATACGTTGATCCCACTCACACGCTCTCAATATGCCCATTCTGCAACTCAAACCTCTCCCTACCAATTGAATGTGAAAATAAAGGCTATACAGACGGGAACAGTGCTCCCGAATGGCGTCTGGCATAGAGGGAGCGTAATGATGACGATGAATCCCGGCCATAGTTAACTTTTGCTAACCATAGCCGGGGAAGAAAAGCAACGCAATCCATAAAATAAGCTTTATAATCTCTCTTGCCCATGATTCTTTTTAGGACACGTGCCAAAAGCACACTCACGACTACTTTGGCTATAGTGTCTCAAGTAGGTTAAGAGCGCTTGAGCTTATTCAAATGAATTAGGAAGGAGGAGATGCTCGTGGTTGAGGAGAAGCCCGTTATAGGACACATAAATGATGTGAAGGAGGAAGATGTAACAGGAGCCAAGAACACGAAAATACAATGGCTTATTCATAAGGATGTGGGCGCTAAGAGGTTCGCGATGAGGAGGTTCACTATAAAGAGAGGAGGAGAGATACCGAAGCACGCCCATCCCTGGGAGCACGAGATATATATACTCTCCGGGACTGGGGTCATAGGAATAGGCGACAGGGAATACACGGTCTCCGAGGACATGTTCATCTACGTACCTCCTAACGTTGAGCACTGGTATAAGAACACGGGGGATGAGGACTTCGTCTTCATATGCGTTATACCGTACCTTGAATGACCCCATCCCGCTCTTTTATAAAGTATTCTTTATAGAAAAATGTCTGTAAGTCACAAAGAGTTCCACATGTAAGTGGGCTTTTGGGAGGAACTACAAAATGGCAAGGTTTGGTCCTGCAGGGATCCCAACCATAACAAAGCCTCGAGATGTCGTGAAAGGAATTGAGGATGTTCGCTCTTTAGGGCTTGATCTAATGGAGCTTGAGTTCGTCTATGGAGTGTGGATAAAAAACGATGAGAGCGGGCTTAAGAAGGCCATTGATATAAAGAATAAGGCCAAAGAGCTAGACGTTTTCCTCACAGCCCATGCCCCTTACTACATAAACCTAGCCTCTGAAGATAAGAAGAAAGTTCAAGCCAGCATACAGAGACTCGTAGAATCTGCACGAGCAGCACATTGGGTAGGGGCAAAGTACGTCGTATTTCACCCAGGATACTATGGAAAACTAAGTAGGGATGAAGCTTACAGGATTGTGAGAGATAACCTTGCGAGGGCCGTTGAGATTGTGAGGGACAGGGGCTATAACGTATATCTATCGCCTGAGACCACAGGAAAGATTAGCCAGGTAGGTGATCTTGAGGAGATCTTAAGGCTATGTGAGGAAATCGATGGGCTTTGGCCTACAGTAGACTTTGCACATATTCACGCAAGGGAGAGAGGAAAGTACTCTGGTGAGAACGCAAAGGAGATATTTATAAAGGATCTGGAGCTTATAGAAAAGATAGTAGGAAGTGACGTTGCAAAAAGATTACATATACACTTTTCTGGCATAGAGTACGGGGATAAGGGGGAAAGAAAACACCTCATACTAAGGCACTCTGACATCTCCTTTGAGGCACTTGCAGAGGCCCTTGTGGAGCTTGGACTTACAGAAGTGACCGTAGTCAGCGAGTCACCCATACTAGAGCAGGATGCGCTCGTGATGAAGAGGATCTTTGAGGAAGTGCTTCACAGGAAGGGGTTAGGATAAAATGGATGAGGAGAAATACCTAGTGCTTATAGTGGACAGGGATGATGACATAGGAAGGAAGACTAGGTATAAGACGCCAATACTTGGTAGAGATAACGTTATAGAGGTTGCTCAGGAGTTTGCCCTCGTGGATCCAGAGGATAGCGATCTGAATGCTATATATGCCGCTATTAAGCTTTATGATGAGCTAACTAGCGAGGGGAAGGACGTTGAGATTGCCATACTGTGTGGCACTGAGAGTACTGATAGAAGCGCAGATGAGAAGATAGAGAGGGAGCTTCTTGAAGTCCTTAGGATAACTGGAGCTAAGGGCGTTTATCTTGTCTCAGATGGTGCAGAGGACGAGTACATAATTCCCATAATTACGTCATACGTGCCAATAAAGAGCCTCAGGAGGGTCGTCATAAAGCAGGCTCCCAACATAGAGACCACGTACTATGTGATCAAGAAGTTCATAGAGGATGAGAAGATACAGAAGAAGTTCATACTCCCGCTCGCAATATTCTTCTTGGCATATGGTGCTCTGATGCTTTTAGGAAAGTCCAGCTATGCCCTTGCAACGAGCCTCCTTATAATATCCATCTACGCGCTTATTAAGATATACAAGCTTGAGAGTTATCTCGCAAGGTTCCTGTTTTTAGTCAAGGAGAGGTTCTCTGCAGGAGGGCTTCAAGTGATCTTTAACACGATAGCCTTGGTGATACTGCTTGCAGGAACCCTGCAGGCGATAGGCGTTGCAATAACGTTCACCCCGAACAACGTCACGCCATTTGCCAAGTACGCATCCGTAATAGCTGGTCTCAAGGCCCTCACCTGGTGGCTTTACCTTGCGTACCTCATGATATTCCTTGGAAGAATTGTGGAGACAATAGTAAACGAGAGAAGGCTTGAGCTGGATCCCTTGATATCCTCACTCACAAATAGCCTTGTGCTTGTTCTTGTGATATTTGCTATTTTGTCTGCGACTCACGTGGCATTTACTACAAATCCTGAGAACGCTGTGTTCTCAGCAGTAACCTCAAATGACTTCATACTCTACATCTCGATTGCCATTTTTATAGTGGTTATGAGATACATCATAGAGAGGATGACAAGACATCCTGCAAAGGTGAAATGATGCTCGAGGAGTGTACATACTTTCCCTCCTGGTGGCCACGTATCTATATGCATATAGTCTCCCTTCTTGGAATAGATCCTAGAAGGGACGAGGAGGCAACAATATTGGCCTCAAGGCGCCTTACGTCATATGGGAAGGACTTCCAAGAGAACTTATCTCTTGCGAGGAAGCTTGTTTTTGGAAAGGACGT
>QMTU01000066.1 GCA_003663585.1 Thermoplasmata archaeon | reverse complement strand
ATGAATACTTTGAGAAGGCCAGGGAACTTCGAAAAGAGCTTGAACAGCTAAGAGCAGAGGCTAGAAAAACTAGTGAGGAAGAGATACCTGAGGACATAGAGATGATAGAGCCTGAAATAAAAACTGAGATAAACCCCGACGAGATAATAGAAAAGCTCCTTAAGGACGGCTATGTAACGCTCTAATTATTTCATTTATTTTTACCTCTGCAGCCACAACGGGATATGGGATGTCAAAGTTCTCAAGCACCTCTGGATGAATCTCCCCGAAGATTCCAATTAGAATACCATTTACTAGGATCTCTGCAGACCTTCCAGGTATGAATCTTGGGTCATCATGCATTCTCAACGTAATACATGATCCACAGTAGTATCTGAAAAATGCTTCAATGATCTTCCTTATCTCATTAAAGGTCGCAATCTTAGTATCCATTACTACAAAGGCAAGCCTGTACTCATTTTTATACTTCTCATTAACGACTTCACCTACTTCAAAAACCCTAAGTGGAAGCTCTTCATCTTTGTTATGATGAAGCACTTTAAGAAGCGATGGAAGGAGGCTTCTCCTTACAATGGTCATCTCACTTGTTATTGGATTTAATATTCTTGCAGCTTTAGCCCTCTTAAGGCGCAGCTTATCAAATTCATATTCATCACTTATAAGCGTAAATGTAATCACTTCTAAGAATCCTAGTCCCACCATTATCTCTCTTATGACATCTAACTCCTCAAGAAGCATGTCCTCAATGCCCTGTGAGTACTCTCTTGGGAGTTCCTCTCCAAGGGCCTCATAGCCATAGCCTATTGCGATATCCTCAACAACGTCTATAGGATGTAGTATATCCCTTCTGATTGTAGGATACCTCGCTATTATTTCATCGTCATTAAAAAGCACATCATACATCATTTTTCTAAGGCTTCTCTCAATGTCCTCCTTACTGAGGCTAAGTCCAAGGGTTTCTCTGATCATGCTAACAGGAACTCTTATCTCCTTGAACGATAGTTCTGGAGTTACTATAGTGCCGCTCGGATGCTCAACTATGACGCGCTCTATTTCACCTCCGTATTCTGAGATTGCTGCAGCAACTATTTCTGCTGCTCCAATGACTGCATCCAGGTGTGTTCCTGTAACGTCAATAAATATGTTTTTAGTCTTCGTCGTAACCCTTGTAAGCTCTCCATTTATTATAGGAGGCATAGAGAGAACATTTCCGCGCCTATCGATGATCAGGGGATACGCGTCCTTATCCTTTATTATGTGCCCATATTCCACTCCCTTTGGATGCTTCTCTAAGATCTCCCTTGGAGTCATTTCAACATCAAATCCTAAGGGAACAAATCTTACACCATCTTGGCTTATTCCCCTGTAAGTAAACGGAGGTGTAACCTTATCTAAATCGTGTATTCCTATAGCAACTCTTCTTCTCTTCCTACCATAGCTGTCATGAAGAGCCTCTTGAAGCCTCATTATAGACTCCAAGGACCCTTCATCAAGTGATACATCTCTTACAACAGCACCTGCAATGTAAGGCCTGATATTTAATACAGACTTCTCAACAATGATCTTAAGATCCCCGTTTCTAACATTAAATCTTGGTAGTCCGGGAGATATCTCGAGATATGCCCTCAGCGCTCTTGCAATTCCTTCAGGAGAATACATGTCTGGTCTGTTGGGATAGATCTCCACAACTAGTTCATTATCTAACAGCTCTGGATCCGTGCCTATTTGCTCCAGCGTCTCTAAGATTTTTTCACTATTTAATCTTTTCTTAAGAAGCCTCATTAGAAAGTTTATATCTGTCCTAACAACTGTCATGACGATCATCTCCCCAATTTTTTATGAGCCTCCGCTAGATGTTGAGCTGCTAGAGCCCCTATAAGTGATATTTCTCCAGCCAGCACTGTAGAAGCCAATATTTCAGCAAATTTTTTAGCATTACCACTCCCGTAGCAACCCATTATTGAGAGGGCCTCTCTTTGAGTCTCTACAGATGTCCCTCCCCCGACAGTGCCTATCTCAAGGGAGGGCAGATATACAGCTACATAAAGATCGCCGGATTCCGTGACTTCAGCTATCGTTATTCCATTACTTCCCTCAACCACTTGAGCAACATCCTGACCTGTTGCAATAAATACTGCTGCAATGATATTTGCAAAGTGAGCATTAAACCCATAAGATCCCGCTAGAGCAGATCCCACATAAATCTTCCTGTAAACCACTTCTACAAAATCTTCTGGTGTTGTCTTAAGTTTTTTCTTCACAATCTCTCTGGGAATTTTTACTTCAGCAACGACAGTCTTACCCCTTCCGAGTATCAAATTAAGAGCCGCAGGCTTTTTATCCACGCACATGTTTCCAGAAAGTGCTATAAGTTTTGCCCCAGTGTTCTCCTCTATGACCTTACTTGCCTCATTAGTAGCTATTGTTGCCATGTTCATCCCCATTGCATCTCCCGTATGGTACTTAAACCTAATGAAAAGGTTTTTTCCTGCTATAAAGTACTGAAATCCTACAAGCTTACCGTGTCTAGTTGTGGACTCCGCTGCTGCTTTTATAGTGTCCCAGTTATCCTTAATCCATTTCACAACCTTTAATGCGTGATCTACTCCCTGTACCTTAAACACAGGTGCCCTAGTCATCTTATCATCTAGAACTCTTGCGATAGCACCGCCAGATGCTGTTATAACAGAACACCCCCTATTAACTGATGCTACTAATGCTCCCTCAGTAGTCGCCAATGGTACGTAGAACTCGCCAGATGCATACTCTCCCAGAATCTTAAGCGGGCCCACAACACCGAGAGGCACCTGAATAGCTCCTATCATGTTTTCTATGTTTTTCCTTACATTCTTAGGACTTATCGTGTAGGATCCTATGTGTTTAAGATCAACGTGAAGTTTTCTCTCTAAGAATTTCCTTCGAATTTCAGGAGCCTTTTCCTCTCCTACAATATTCTCAAGCTCATATATTTTTACCTCATTTCTTAGAAGTTTTTTGAGGATGTCCTCACTCATGTTCTTCCCCCAATATCTTAATTATTTTATCCTTTGTAACTCCATTCTCCACTATATAAGCCCTTATGCCCAGTAATTCCGGACCACGTTTGTCCTTTACAGGGTTATCGCCTATGTACAGTGCTTGCTCAGGATTAATATCCAGTACTTTAAGGGCCTTTAAAAACGGTTCTTTCGAGGGTTTATATTTTCTAACGTCCTCTGCAGAGACTATCACATCAAAAAAGTGCTTTATGCCTTTCCTCTCGAGTAGTGTCTCTGTATAATCTCTATCACCATCGGTGATTATGCCAAGAGTATACCCTCTCTCTTTAAGGTATTTCAAAGCTTCTTTAACACCAGGAAACAACATTTCAACATCTGACAGGGTTTCTATGTACATCCTTTTGTACTCCTTTTCATCTAGACGCATTCTGCTACCTAAGACGTCCTTAAGAGCCCTATAACAAATCCTGTAGTACTCTAAGTACGATCCCTCAGAGCTCATCTTGTTAAATATTTCGCTAACTTTAGTGTTAAACTTCTCAAAGACCTCATTAATGATGCTCTCATCATAAGTTTCAAGGATCTTAGATATTATCAGCTTATGGGCCCTCTCAGACGATTCTGGGTCTATAAGCGTCCCTGAAACGTCAAAGAGTATAACCTTGATCATTCATAAACACCTCGATAATGTATAGAAAATGCTGATGTTAAAGTTTAATATTGTTGTCAGATATTAGTCTTTAAGAGCATTAGACATTCTCCTAAACACCAAGCGCAGGTTGCATATATTATAACCTAGGTGAGCATGATGAAGAGCTTTACATTAAACCTGAGAACTACGTTATTTTTTGGTATTGATGCCATTCACTCCTTTGAAAAAATAGCAAAATACATAGTGACTCAAGATCTATCGCCATTACTTATAATCACTGGAAAGAGCTCATATAAAAAGTGTGGCGCATGGAACGTCGTAAAGGAGATTCTAGAGTCATACGAAATAGAGTACGCTCACTATGATGGCGTATCATCAAACCCAACAATTGAGATGGTACAGACTGCGTTTGAGTTTGGAAGGGGAATAGGCGCTAAATCAGTTCTCGGCATTGGAGGAGGAAGTGTAATAGATGTATCCAAGGCAACTGCAGTGTTAATAGCGAATAAGGATATCTCTGCCAGGGAATTATATCTAAAAAGGCCCCAAGTGAATCCTGCTGTTCCAATATTTGCAATAAATACCACACATGGAACGGGCACTGAAGTTGATAGGTTTGCTGTAGCAACAATTCCAGAGGAGAGGGCAAAAATAAGTATAGCATATGATTCCATATATCCAACGTTTTCGATAGATGATCCCTCGCTTACCACAAAGCTTCCAAGAGATCAGACGATATATGTAACAATAGATGCGCTGAGCCACGCACTAGAATCCATGACCAGCAAATACTCAAATCCATTTACTGTAAATCTTGCAACGCAGGCCTCTCATAGGATATTTGAAAACTTACCAAAGGCCCTAGATCACCCAGAGGATGTCGAAGTTAGATACTGGTTACTTTATGCATCAATGATCGCTGGGATAACCCTAGATAATTCAAGAGCACACCTAGCACACGCCTTAGAGCATCCAATAAGCGCTGTAAAACCTGAAGTTCCTCATGGGTTAGGTCTAGCGCTGTTGCTTCCTGTTGTAATTGAGAAAGCCTATGAAGCATTTCCCGATGTGCTCTCAGTAGCACTAAGACCTATAGCTAACGATCTTAGGGGATTACCAGAGGAGGGCAAAAAAGCACGAAAGGCATTAGAGGAGTGGATCTCATCTCTTGGATTAGATAAGAGGCTCTCTGACCTTGGGTTCTGCGAAGAAGACGTGGATGAGCTTGTGAGGATAGCTCTCAAAACTATGAAATATCTCATAGGAATGGCGCCGTTTGAGGTTAGTGATGACATGCTAAAGAGAATGTACATTGAGATACTTTAACTTAACACTTATTTTTACGAAAGCTTCTCATGTAAAACTTCTTTCCATTATAGACTATTTCTACAAGCTTTCCCTCTGAGATTAATTTTTCAACGAAGCTCCAATCAGCTCCAGCCTTATTTAAAAGAGCCTTTAAAGAGTCTTCTCGTATAGGATGGACCGAAGTTATGCTTAATAGCTCTGACTCAAGGTCTCCTCCTACAGAAGTGAAGTCTGTTCCCTCATGAGATATCAAGAGCTCTACTTTTTCTGAAGACAGAGCCCTAGATAGCTCCTGGAATGCATAATTT
>QMTU01000065.1 GCA_003663585.1 Thermoplasmata archaeon | reverse complement strand
TTGTAATTCTTTTGAATATTTCCAGCCTATTTACTGCTACCATGCACGTCCCCTACTATGATTCTTATATGATGAATGGTTTAAAGTCCTTTGAGTAAACATATTTACCAAATCCGGGGTCCTCATTAACTTCTCCATCTTCAACTAAAGCCTCTCCTCTTACAAACACATATAGTGGGAATATTGCCCTAAGTCCCTTATAAATTGTCCACTCACACTTATAAAATAACATGTCCTCTTTTATACGAACTTCATTCCCTAAATCTACCACTAAAAAATCTGCATATGCTCCAGACTCTAGAGATCCCTTAAGACCCTTAAGACCAGTTATAACTGCTGGAATATACGCGTACATTGTCATAAGATCTTCTATTCTTATAATTCCTTCCTTAACAAAGACTAACATCAAAGGTAAGGCTTCTTGTACTCCTGGAACGCCTGGAGGAGGGTTTTCAGATTCTTTTTCATCAATCTCATGAGGCGCGTGATCCGACGCATATACTGGGATGCTGCCCCTGAAAAAAGCCCTCCAAAGGGCGTCATTATCAGATTTTGATCTAAGAGGCGGGTTTACAACCCCATAGGGCCATAGATTCATGTCCTTATTTAAGAGCATATGATGAGGTGTTACTTCAAACGTCACTGCCTTACTAATAAGATAATTTAACCCACTTTCCGTAGATACATGGGCTATATGCAGTTTCTTTCCATTAAATATCTTTAATGATGCCTTTATTCCTTCAATCTCTGCCTCAGGTGGTCTAAGCTTGTTATAGTCATCTAGACTCCAATACTCTCCTTTTTTTATCATGTTTGGGTGCTCTGCATGTATACTTATGAGAACGTCGTTTGGAATCATTCTGGCAATATTCTCTAACGCATTAGGATCACTCCACTCATAAAGATATATCTTAAGAGCTTTTGTCACAGAAAGAAGTTCTTTTATATTGCTATTAGGCCAGATTCCACCATATATCCCAAAGTCAACAGTAGATTTTTTGTTGGCAATTCTAAGCTTTTTCTTAAAGGATTTGAGATCCTTTATCTTAGGATCTGTATTTGGCATGTCAAATACTGTTGTAACACCCCCAGCAAGAGCGGCCATAGATCCTGTCTTAAAGTCCTCCTTGTTAGTATAGCCAGGATCTCTAAAGTGGACATGAATGTCTATTGCTCCCGGAATTATTAGCTTTCCAGAGAAGCTAACACGCCTAGCTCCTTCAAAATGTTTCCTTATACCAACTATTATTCCCTCTTCATCAACTCCAAGCTCTGCATCTACTAAATTACCCCTATAAAGGATTTTTCCACTATATGCTACAATGCTCATCGATTTTCCTCCTTACAATGCTTCCGTAGGGTTTTTCCTCACTAAATATTTCAGCTGTAAACGCGTATACCTCTGTCTCATCGTCAAGCCAACAATCCCCTGGAAGCCCTGCCTTCCAACACGTATACGCTAAAAATGTCTCTGGATCCCATCCCTCCTCTACAGCAACCTGCGGTAGGAGGAGACCTTGATAAAATCCTCTTTTCACAATGAGTCCATCTCTCCCAATCTTTATTTTTTTCGGAAGCTCTCTTTTATCCTTAACCTCAATCTTTATTGGGGGGGTTAAAATACTTACTTCCACTGTTATATTCATCAGTTCATCTGGCTTTACTGGAGGAAATCTTGGATCATGAAGAGCAGCACCCTCTGCAGCCTCTATTAAAGCTTCTATAAGGGGATACACAGGATATGGAATTCCTATACACCCTCTAAGCTCTCTGTTCGGATACGTCTCCAACGTGACAAACGCTCCCATTTTCTCATGAAATACTTTCGGAAGATCCTTGAACTCAGGTATCTTCTTTCCTAAGACCACGCTATCCACAACTTTTCTAGCTATTTTAACAGCAATCTCTCCCTCACTGTTTGTAAGCTTCATGCTATCACATCCCACAACAAGTTAGGAGATTATGTAATGAGACTTATTATCTTACATTAGTAGATCATACCATAGAAGGAATAATAACTGTTTGCTATACCTAGGGAGGTATAGTCTATGAGGGTATCCCAAAGGGTTCAGAGTATTAAGCTTTCTGGAATTAGAAAGATGTTTGAGCTTGTAGGGTCAAAGACAATAAACTTTGGTATAGGACAGCCAGACTTTCAACCCCCGCCAAAGGCGATTAAGGCATTGGCAAATGCAGTACGTGAGGGTTGGAATAAATATACTTCAACTTATGGGATACCTGAACTTAGAGAGAAGATAGCTGAATATTTTCTCTCTAAGTATTGTGATTATACTGGAGAAAACATTTTGATAACAATCGGAGGATCTCATGCCCTATATATTGCAATAATGTCCCTTATAGACAAGGGTGATGAAGTCCTAGTACCAGATCCAGGGTTTGTTCTATACGCACCTCATGTAACACTCGCAAATGGTAAACCTGTCTACTATACTCTTAGGATTGAGAATGATTTCAGGCCAGACATCGAAGAGCTAAAAAATCTCATAAACAAAAAGACGAAGGCAATAATCGTAAATAGTCCTAATAATCCAACTGGTGGCATGCTCGAGAGAGAAGATGTAAAGGCAATAGCTGATTTAGCTGAGGATTATGACTTCTATATTATAAGTGACGAGGTCTATAATGTATTTGTCTACGAAGGAAAGCACGTAAGTTTTTTGGAGTATAGTGATAGAGTCCTTTATCCAATGTCTTTCTCCAAGATATATGCCATGACTGGGTGGAGGATAGGATTTCTAGCAGGTCCAAAGGAGTTCATAGATCAGGCAATGAAGCTCTCATACTATACCATAGCGTGTCCCTCGGCGCCTATGCAAAGAGCTCTTCTAGATATAATAGGAGACCCAGAGGTAGAAGAATACGTCAGGAACATGATATCTGAGTTTAAGAGGCGTAGAGACTATGTTTTTAAGAGGCTCTCTGAAATACCGCACATAACAGTATCAAAACCTAAGGGTGCATTCTATGTCCTCCCAAAGTATGATCTAAAAATACCTTCTGAGGAGCTTGCAATGAAAATTTTAAATGAAAAGGACGTTGCAGTTACGCCTGGAAGTGCATTTGGTCCCCATGGAGAGTATCACTTTAGGATATCCTTTGCTACAAGCATGAGACAATTGGAAATAGGACTTAATAGACTATATGAGTTCTTTTCTTCATTGTAGGATCTTTATTTTCTTGTCTTTCCTTGTCTCCATAAGTATTTAATAACCTACAGGTTGATGTATACAATATGGTCTTGATCTTAAGGGTGTCAGAGTTAGGTATAGATAAAGCAGCAAAAATTGCTGCAAAGAAAATCAAACAGGGTGGAATAGTTGCCTTTCCAACTGAAACTGTTTATGGACTTGGAGCTAATGCCTTAGATGAATTTGCAGTTAATAAAATATTTAGGGCAAAAGGGAGACCTCCTGACAATCCACTTATAGTTCATGTATCCTCTATAGATCAGGTTGACATCTTATGGAGAGATATTCCAGAAGTAGCCTATACGCTTATGGAGAGGTTCTGGCCAGGACCTCTCACTATAGTACTACCCAAGAGAGAGATTGTCCCATACAATGTAACTGGAGGCCTTGACACAGTTGCTGTTAGGATGCCTAAAAATGAAATTGCATTAAAGCTTATAGAGTATTCTGAGGTCCCTATAGCAGCTCCTTCTGCAAATAGATCTGGAAGACCCTCTCCAACAAGGGCTGAGGATGTCCTTGAGGATCTTGGAAATAGTGTTGACGTAATAGTAGATGGTGGAAAAACGGAAATAGGAGTTGAATCTACAGTCTTGAGCTTAGTTCATGATCCTCCAGCTATTTTAAGACCAGGAGGACTACCACTAGAAGAAATAAAAAAGGTAATACCAAATGTAATAGTGCACCCTGCAGCACTTGGAGAGTTCTTTGGAAGGCCAGAATCTCCAGGAATGAAATATAGACATTACGCTCCCTCTGTACCACTAGTACTTGTGAGAAAGGATTTTCTTGATTATATTCTCAAAAAGGAGCTCTCTAAAGGAAAAAAGATTGGATTGTTGTTACTTGAGTGTTTAAAAATATCTAACGAAAAAAATATTTTACTTAAGTGTTTTGATGGAAATTTAAGAATCATGGCCAAAGAGCTCTTCTCTGCACTAAGAGAATTTGAAAGGTTAGGCGTTGATATTATAATAGCTGTGGAGCCTCCGTTGGAAGGGCTAGGTCTTGCAATATATAACAGACTAAAGAAGGCAGCTTCTGAGATTATATCCTAGGTATTACTCCCGGGATCCTCTCAAATAGTTGAACGTCTCTTATATGGCGTAGTCCTGCTATAAACCTTACAAGTCGTTCTATGCCTATTCCTGCCCCAGCACTAGGTCTCAACAGGTTCTTACGGGCAAGATCGTAGTATAAGCCGTAATCCTCTGGTTTAAGTCCGTCCTTTAGCATCCGCTTCTTAATGCGCTCCCATTGATATTCTCTCTCCCCTCCTGAAAGAACTTCTCCAAACCCTTCAGGAAGTATAAGATCGTAATTTCTATACAGTCCTGGCCTTTGGGGATCCTCTCTATCGTAGAATTCTCTTGGAATACTCAACACCCATACAGGATCCCTGTTATCCTTAGAAATTATTTCTTCCCAAGACTCACCGTGTTCCTCTACAAGGTCCGTGTAGTAATATTTTCTAAATGGCCTCCTTGGCACACGAAGATCTCTTCCTAAGATCTCTAACTCCTCTACGCAGTTTTTCTTTATATGTGCTATTAAAGATACGAATAAATCTTCAACGAATCTAAGGATATAGTCTAGTGTTGCGTTTTCTATTTCGAAGTCTAATTGAGTGAACTCAAAGGCATGTCTTCCTGTTGAAATCTTTTCAGGAGGCTCTACTCTTATGTTCGGAGAAAGTATAAACACTCTCTTAAGCCCAAGTGCTATTGCTACTTGCTTGTGAAGTATCATGCTGTGCATTAATTTCATTTCATTTCCATAAATTCTAACACTAAGTGGTTTTATACCAGAAGATCTAGGATCAGGCCATAAAGGATCTGTAACTGGAGAAAGGATCACAGGAAGTAGCCATCTAAACTTATTCTTTAGAAAGTACTGAGTGAGGTAGCTTAGAGTTTCTGTTTGTATATTTGTAACGACGCCCTTTACCTTATTGGTCTCTTTAATATGGATTTGAACACTCATCGAGACACCA
Organism: Thermoplasmata archaeon; assembly: GCA_003663585.1. GTDB lineage: Archaea > Thermoplasmatota > B47-G6 > B47-G6 > B47-G6 > B47-G6. The sequence goes on along the minus strand of QMTU01000065.1, from coordinate 81 downwards.
TCCTCTTGGGATTTCTGTCTAAGGCCTCTGTAATAAAATAACGGAGGAGAAGTATATGAACTTTTTACAAATAGTTATGAT
>QMTU01000064.1 GCA_003663585.1 Thermoplasmata archaeon | reverse complement strand
CTTAAAGTTTGCGAGAAATTATATGGCTTCAATGATCTTTTCCACGTCAACGATAAAAATTATTTTGCCATTTACCTTTGCAGCTCCCATAACGTAAGGGCTGAGTGTATCCGAAACGCTCACCTGAGAGTCCAAGATTCTTTCGCTTATGTCTGCAATGCCTAAAATAGAGTCTACCTTACCAACGAATCCCCCATTAGAAGTCGTAAGGACGATAAAGTATTCTCCTAAACTTTCTTGTCCTTTGAGAAGCATCCCAAAGTCTACTACTGGATATAATGTGCCTTTTATGTCAACGACTCCTAGAATATAATCTCGGCCTGACTGATATTCCTCTATTTTGATCCTAAAAAGCGCTTGTCTTACGTATTTTATGTCTATGCCATACGTGCTGTTCCCAATTGAGAATGTAAGTATCTTCATACAAGTTCACCACTCATTGGGAGACATAATTTATATCAATCAAGTAACTTCTAGCTCCCTACAGCAATCTAAGTGATTTTGTAAGGTAAGATATGAGATCATAAACACATTTACTATTAATTTTATTTAAATGTTTTCATAGACGATAAAAGTTTGAAGGACTGCAACTAACATGAGGAAGTTCTAAAAACTGTCACAAGAGTATTAATATTCACGGATATAGGCTACGTCTAAGCATTTATAGGTGATATATACGAAAGAAAAACTTATGGATCTGTTGGACGCAAAAAGACAGATCCTTAAAGATCTTAGAGATGCTGTGAACGTTAGAAAGGTAGTTAATAATGAACACAGTCAAAGAAAACCTATATTTTGTGGGATGACTGTACATCCTGGGGATGGGTGCTCTCTTGGATGCTTATACTGTTACGTTTGTGATATGGAAATTTCTGGGGTAAAGGCATCAGATCTAACAGGAGTTGAGCTTGTTTACGCTCTTGCTTTTAATAAATATTTCCTTCCTAAGAAGACGCTTATAGCCATCGGGTCTATAACAGAACCATTTCTTCCAGAGATAGAAAGTAAGACGTATGAATTTATGGAAAGCATATCAAAATATCTCAAAAATCCCATTCAGGTATCCACTAAGCTTTGTCCTTCTGATCCTAGAAGGCTCATAGAATGTGATGAATGTATAAGCTTCCTCATGAGCTTTTCTTCATATTTAGGAGAGCTAGAGCCTAGTGTTAACGTTTTAGATAGGATAGAGTGTCTTAAAAAGATAATAAGCTTGGGAATAGAAGCAGTGGGATTCATTCGCCCCATAGTACCTGGAATTACTGAAAAGCACATAGATGAGCTCCTTATATCCCTAAAAGAAGCTGGAGTGCGTGCTATAGTATTAGGATCTCTTCGAGTGACCCCTAGAGTGCTTAATATACTATCCAAAAGATTCCATCTTAAAGAAATAAGCAAACGGGTTAAAAGGAGGTTTAAAGATAGGAACGATCAAGTTCCTTTAGATGTTAGAGACCTAAAAATGAAAATTAAAAAGATAGCTAAGGAGTTAGGACTTAGGATCTTTCCTTTTGCATGTTCTGCAAATATAATATCTCATAAAATGTCTTGTAATCTCTGTCATCTGGGACCTTGTGGGAGACACAAGATTGGGGATGAGGAAAGTATATATGAATATTTTGAGAGTAGAAGAATAAAAGTTGAAGTTTTAGAGTTCTCTAGGGATATAATTGTGCTTAAGATAGTAAAGGGAAAGTACCAGTCCTACGATAAAGTGCTGCTTGAGACGTACTATAAAATACCCGTAAAAGTTAAGTGAAAACTTTTACAAAAAGAAATGTTTGAAAAAGTATTTGGAACGGAGGTGTATATTATTATGTCAGAGTCTGACAAGGAAGCCATGTTCAGGATAGGCCTCACGATATTACTTGTAGTAATAGGTCTTAGTGTGCTCATATTTTCAGGGTTCTTGGCCTACAAGGAGTACAATGCAATAACTAAAGAAGCCATTCCAAAGCTTAGTAATATTGAGGACCTTGTATCGGATGTAACTCCAATAATACTTTACTATGGACTGAGGCTGGCATTTCTTTCAGTGCTTATATGGGTAGGATCAATACTACTTTATAGGGGTATTCAGCTTCTCATGAAGGCTGCTAAATAATCTTTGAAGGTGGATCTTGTGAGATATACTACCTTCCTGTCCCTGATATCGGTTTCCCTTATGATAATCTCTTTGGTGGTAATAGGGTATCCTATATACACATTCATTGAGGACGCTGAAAATGGGAAGTTTGACATATCATTGAAGGATATAAGAATAATTAAGCTTGAGAACAACAGCATCTTGTTGAACATTACAGTATATGGTATTAACAATGGAAGAGTCCGGATAACGGACATAGGAGTTAGCATTATCTACAACTACACGACACTTACAAATGATACGTATGAAGGTTCTCTAAATGTCTATGTTGGTGAGATATCTCCTGGCGATATAGTTAAGAAAAATGTGTCAGTGTACATTAAAGGGATGCCTAAGGAGCTATATGCTAAGATCACTGTTAGGATGAATATATCCGGATACCTCCCATTTAAAATGACTTTTGAAACTCCTATACTTAAGTCTGGAGCGTGATGACGATTAGAGCAGATAATGAGCTGAAATCACCATTTAGATATGTGCTGAAAGCAATACTCTTGTCCCTCATTGATTCAGTAATAGCATACCTAGGCTTCGTTTATATACCGTACATGGTTCTCTCGTCTCTAATCTCAAACATCCCTATGCCTCACTCAGTCTTCTACGGAGGATTTATTGCCTTTTTCTTCATATACTTTGTAGATAGAGTCTCCTCCCGAACCCCAATGCGTATTCTTATCTCAATGCTCCAAGGAGTGATAATCCTATACATATTCCTTTCTGTCTTAAGAGGAGGAATTGTAACAGGGAAGATAGAATATCATGGTACCAGGATATATTACGGGGCTGATATACGACTCGTGCTTTACCCGATTGTAGCGTTTGGCTTTATAGTACCACTTCTTACGTCAATAGTTGGCTTTATAGAAAGTAGAATAAAGAAAGAGGAGATGTAAGGTGATCTCTAATATACCAAAGAACGCCAAAAAGATTCTAGATGAAATGGTTACTGAGAGAATTAGGGGTGCTAGTTACCTAGCCGAGAAGTGCTTAGACTTTTATATTGCTCTTGTTAAGGGAAGTCTTCCTATCGAGGAGATAGAGAGAATATCCAGAGAAGTTACTAAGCTTTTTCCATCTGTTGCACCTGTCTATAACATTTCAAGTAAAGTATTAAAATTCCTTAGAGACTCCAAGGGCCTTGGAAGTGTTCTAAAGGATCTTGAAAGGTATAAACTTGAGATCAAATCTGCTAAAGCGAGGATAGCTGAAACCTTTCTTGAGAGGATAGACATCGGGGAGAGACCTGTAATAATAACGCACTCGTACTCGTCGGTAGTGCTTGAGACTGTAAAAAAGCTTGTTAGTTCTAGGATAGTCCCAAAGGTTATTTTAACAGAGTCCAGACCCGATTATGAAGGCATACATCTTGCATACGAGCTCAAGAAACTTGGAGTTAATTATGAAATTATAACTGATGCTCAGATTGGGCTTGTAGTAAGGGAAGCAGATATAGCCGTTGTTGGAGCAGATTGTATAGCTAGAAACCTTGATGTTATAAATAAAGCTGGGACGTTCCTGCTGGCACTCTCTGCAAGGTATTATGACGTGCCGTTTTATGTTCTCGCAGAGAGTTTTAAGCTTCATCCTAAGGCAAGAAGAGGTCTTGATATAGAGCTAATGGAGCGAGAGCTTATAGTTAAGGGCCTTCACGTAAGGAATATTCTATTTGATGTGACACCCAATAGGCTGGTCACTGCTATCTTGACTGAGAATAGTATTATGAAACCTATTTTAAGGTACTCTTGGAAATATTAGCCCCATAGGAGGTGTTTCTGTGGACGCAATAGAGTATCTCAAGCATAAGCTAAGTAAGGAGCACTTCGAAAAACTTGTGAAGATAGATAATCCAGAGTTACACGAATTTATTGCAAGATACCTAGACCTATGCAAGCCTTCAAAAGTATACGTCTGTGACGACAGTCTAAAGGACGAGGAGTACATAAAGAGAAAAGCTATAGAATATGGCGAGGAGCATCCACTGAGAACCCCTGGGCATACAGTGCACTTTGATGGGTACTTTGATCAGGCTAGAGATAGAAAGAACATTAAGATCTTAGTGCCTCCTGGAGTTAAAATACCTTACATAAATACTATGCCTAGAGAAGAGGGTCTGAGAGAGATTCATGAGATTATGGATGGGATAATGCAAGGTAAAGAAGTATTTATATGCTTCTTCATCTTAGGGCCTAAGAAGTCACCGTTCACAATACCAGCCGTCCAGATAACAGACTCTGCGTACGTCGCTCATTCTGAGTTTATATTGTACAGAAAGGGATATGAAGAGTTCGTACGTCTAGGTAAAGATGCTAGATTTCTAAAGTTTGTACACTCTGCTGGTGAGCTTGATGATAGAAAAACTAGTAAGAACATAGAAAAGAGGAGAATCTACATAGATCTGGAGTCCGAGACTGTTTATTCAGTGAATACTCAGTATGGTGGAAATAGCATGGGGCTAAAGAAGCTTGCCTTTAGACTAACAATAAGAAGAGCTGTGAGAGAGGGATGGCTTTCTGAACATATGTTCCTAATGAGGGTTAATGGTCCAAATAATAGGAAGACTTACTTTACAGGGGCATTTCCATCAATGTGCGGGAAGACGTCTACGTGTACACTTCCTCATGAGAATATTGTGGGAGATGATCTCGCCTTTATAAAAGAGATAAACGGAGAGGCAAGAGCAGTAAATGTAGAACAAGGAGTATTTGGGATAATCACTGGAATAAATCCTGTAGATGATCCTGTTATATGGGAAGTACTTCACTCGCCAAACGAGATAATATTCTCAAATGTTCTAGTTCATAATGGAAGGCCTTATTGGATGGGCATGGGAACTGAGATTCCAGACAAGGGAGAGAATTTCTCAGGAAAGTGGTGGAAGGGAAAGATAGGCCCTGACGGAAAGGAGGTACCCCCCGCTCATAAGAATGCTAGGTTTACGGTAAGGTTAGAGGCGTTTAGAAACCTTGATCGTGAGGCATTGAATAGCCCAGAAGGCGTTCCGCTTGGAGGTATAATATTTGGAGGCAGAGATCCAGATACATGGCCTCCAGTATGTGAGGCCTTTAGCTGGGAACATGGCGTTATTGCAAAAGGAGCTGCTCTTGAGTCAGAGACAACGGCAGCAACTCTTGGAAAGGAAGGAG
>QMTU01000063.1 GCA_003663585.1 Thermoplasmata archaeon | reverse complement strand
GATATATGGCGTCGTATATCGTCGGATCTCCTCTCGTGAACCAAACTATGCGCTCAAGGCCATATCCCGTGTCCACGATGTTTATGTCCATGTAGGAGTACCTTGTCCCCTCTATCTCGATCTCTCCATTAGGATCCTCCTTTAGGTTCATGAAGACAAGGGTTGCGAGCTCTAATCCCTTACACACTACCTCGAAGGCAGCGCCTGCGTTTCCTCCTCCAAACCAGGGATTCTCCTTGAACACTATCTCCTCTTTGGGTATGCCTAGGACCTCCGTGAAGAACTTCAGGGCGTACTCAACAGTTTCCTCCTTCCAGTACACGTAGTTGTCCTTAGTGTTAAACGCGTGATGTGCCATCATCTCAAAGTTAGTTAAATGCCTTCCGGACTTTCCAACGGCATCAATGTCCGTGAACCTTATGCACGGCTGTGAGATCACAAGCGGGTTCGCCGGAGGGTCTGCCTCGCCAGAAGTTACGTGAGGCTGAAAGTCGGCAATTGACGCTATCGTGAAGTATATGTCATCTCTCCACCTCGCGACAACGGGATACCTCTTCAGCCTCTTGTGGCCATTTCTCTCGAAGAAGGATAAGAACTCCTCGCGCATCTCCCTTAAATTGTACTTCCTCCTCGTTATGGGGTTCCCTATGAACTGGTACTCAACACAGGGAGAGTCCATGCAGACCTCTAAGTCCTCCTTGAGAGTCCAGAAGTACTTTCCACACTTCTTACATCGCTTTCTAACGTAGCCATTTCTCTTAAAGAACTCTAAGGAAAGCTCCTTGTCTAGCAACGTGAACGCACCTCCAGGGTTAGTAGGTTAGCGTGAGATGTCCTTAGAAACTGATGATAGATCCTCCATATTTAACATTTTTGTGCACTTCTCAGTTCCCGTTTTAGACTTAAGCCTCTCAATAACGTATCTTATGGTGCTCACATCAACGCCCTCAGCAGGAATCAGCTTTCCATCCTTCAAGTGCGCAATTACACATCTTCCGGCTACGAGATTGTGAAGGTCATCTCTATATCCCGTGAAGATCCCTCCAATAGAGTCCCCTGGACCTATTATTCCTATTATGTCGTCCACGTCCCTCTCAAGATCCCTCAGGAGGTCACATGCCCTTATGTTCAGGGATACCTCCTCAATCTCCCCTCTCCTATTCACCATCAACACGCTTGTCTTCTGCTCCATTATGCTCTGCTTTAGCGCGTTTATGATCTTATATGAGACCGTGTCGCTGTGAGCTCTTGCATGATCCTTACTTGAGGGCTTCTCCAGGATATACCTCAAGACGGCGTGCTCGAGAATGGGCCTCCTCTTGAGCACCTCATAGTCTGATCTCAGCATGTACTGCACCTCGTCAAACGCCCTGAACAAACCCCTGACAATGATTCCATTTTGCTCCAGCTCTGTAAGTGCTCTCTTTATGTGTTCTGTGTGCTCCTCTGGAGCCCTCAGCTTTACCCTTATCTCATCCACTGTAAGAGGCCCGTAGCTGTACAACAGCTTAGTTATGACGAACTTATAGGCCTCCACGGGACTAACCTTGTCCTTGATGGGCTTCTTCATCCTGAAGAGAGGGATCCCTCTCTCCGTGAGCTTGTACACCTCAACGACCCCCATGGACTCCAGCTGCGATATCCTCCTTAGCGCATCCTTGTCCCTCTTCCCCTCATTCCAGGAGCTTATCAGCCTCTCAACTTCCTCCATGTCAACCTCTTTAGGCCTCTTCAGGAGGACTGAGAAGAACTTCTCGTACTTCTTTAGCGTTATGTATCTCCTTCTCCTCGGCGATATGATGGACACAGCTCCCTCCTCTATAAGCTCATTGATCCACCTTCTCAGGGTCCTCTCCGAGACCATGAACCTCTCGTAAATGTTCTCTGAGCCCGTTAGGGGTATGAAGCCCACTCTCTCAAGGAGCTCCAATAAGTCCTCCTTTCTCAGGCCCTTTATTATAAGGCCTCTCTTAAGCTTGTAGTAGTTCTCCAGGTAATCCAGGTCCTTGAACTCTACCTCCTTCTCCGCAATCCTTGTCTTTATCCTCTGCAGCAGTCTTCTTAACACAAGAGCACGATCCTCCATGAGAACGACGTCCTCATAGCCGCTGGCTATTATCTCGTGTGAGAACGGCATTGGAGTCTCCGTAGGAGGTAATACCCTAACCCTCCAGAGGCCAGAGGATATGTTTTTAAGGACCTCCTTTGCCCCATCTACGTCCATGTGCTGCGTGAGTATTTCCCTGTACGTCTCCATGAATATCGGGTGCCTCTCCTCGAACTTCTTAGAGGCCTCCAGCAACATCATGGCCTTTATGTACTGGCTCTTTGCGCTGATCTCGTGTCCCTTATAGTTCCTGAGGATCATGAATGCCCTCACAGCACAGTGCCTGAACTTCTGATTGAAGAGCTCCGTATTTCTTATTGACGCCTTCAGTATTTCCTCTATGCTCTCCGGAGTTACAAGCCTAGTAACGTCCTCCTCCGATAAGTACACGGGCTCCTCCGTCGTGAGCATGAACCCATCGTCAGTGACAGTAACCCTGACGTTTATCCCATACTGAGAGGCCATAGCTGCAGCATATGCCCTTGAGAGCGCATCATTGACTTTTCTCCCAAATGGAAAGTGAAAAACTATGTGATTTCTTCTGCTGCTCTCCCTGTAGTGCTCAATAACGAGGTTCTGGAAGCTCGGTATGTATCCTGAGAACAGAACCTGATCTAGGGAGAACTCAAAGAGCACCTCCGCAGCCCTTTGATCCAGATAGTACTCCCTCATGAGGAAGTCCAGCACGTCCTTTTTTGTCTTCTTCCCTACAAGGTACTCCCTTATCTCCCTCTCCAGCCTCTCCCTGAACTTCAGAACCTCTATTGATAGATCGTAACTCCTCGGAAGCATCTCACCTACCCAGCTTGGGATTGTTGGCCTCCTGCCCGGGGCCTCCCTCACGTAGATCTTCGTCCCCTTAAATCCCAGAAACTCGTATGTAGTGCCCGCTAGGACAAATATATCTCCACTCTTCAACTCCATGGCAAAGTCCTCAGAGAGGTATCCAACAACCCTTCTCTGATCCCTCAAAACAACAGCGTACTTAGTTTCTTCAGGTATTGTCCCAACGTTTAGGTTATAGATGACCCTAGATCCCTTCTTCCTTCCGAAAATCCCCTCCTCGAAGTCAACCCAGATCTTCCTGTAGACGTTCAGGCTTTCGAGCTCCTTGTACTCTCCTCCGAGGTACTTAAGGACTAAAAGGAACTCCTCATACGGGAGGTTCCTGTAGGGATACGCCCTTCTAACAACCCTATAGGCCTCATCTATTCCCCACTTCCTCTCAAGGCTCATGCCCACTATATGCTGGGCAAGCACGTCCAGGGAGTTCTCTGGGATCCTCACCCTGTCTATTTTTCCCATCTTTGCGCACTTCGCTATGACAGCACACTCTATGAGATCTCCCCTGTTTATCGCTATGAACCTTCCCTTTGGCGTGGCACTTATTGCATGGCCACTTCTTCCAATCCTCTGAATGCCTCGTGATATGCTCTTTGGCGAGCCTATTTCACACACAAGATCAACGTAACCTATATCTATGCCTAGTTCCAGCGAGGTGGAGGTTACAACAGCCTTGAGCCTGCCTTTTTTAAGGTCCTCCTCAACCTTAAGCCTAACCTCTGGACTCAAGCTGCTGTGATGTGTTCCAACGCCCTCAACCCCAACTTCCTTGAGCTTATACGAAACTGCCTCGGCGCCACTACGAGTGTTCGTGAACACGAGGGTAGTCCTATGGTCCTCTATATATCTCCTTAGAAGCTCATACATCCTAGCGTTTACAACCTCAGGGCCCTCCTTGACGAGGTCTCCTGGACTGTGCACGAGAATGTCTATGTCCTTCTGAAAAGAGCTCTTGACAATGTATACATCTCTTGGGATCCACCTCCCCCTGACAACTTCCCCACCAGCAAGGAATTTTGCGATCTCCTCTATAGGAGCCTGTGTTGCAGACATCCCTATCCTAACTATGGGCTTTCCAACGTACTCCTGAAGCCTCTCCATCGCTAACGATAGGTGAACTCCTCTTTTAGATGAACATAATTCGTGAATTTCATCAACAATTATGTACTTAACGTCCTTCATTAACTGCCTGAACTTTGGAGATGTGATCACAATTGCAAACGTCTCAGGGGTTGTTATGAGTATGTGGGGGGCCTTTTTCAGCATCTTAGCCCTCTCGGACTGTTTTGTATCGCCCGTTCTTACAAGGTATCTTATCTCAGGTATCTCTATGCCGAGCTCCTCTGCTATTTCCTTTATGCCCTCAATGGGCTCCTCTAAGTTTCTTTTAATGTCATTGGAGAGTGCTCTCAGCGGAGATACGTAGACCACGTACACCTTGTTCTCAAGCCTGCCCTCAGAGGCCAGAATGAACAGCTCATTTATCGCGCTCATAAATGCTGCTAACGTCTTCCCACTCCCAGTAGGGGACATCATCAATACGCTCTTTCCACGATGTATGAGAGGTATTGCCCTCCTCTGAACGTCCGTAAAGGACGTGTACTTGCTAGTAAACCAGGCTCTTATGACGGGATGTAGCATTCCAAGGACGTACTCGTTGGGCCATATGTAGGGCGATATCTTTACAGGCATACCAGCTCCCTTGGCCATGACTTTAGAATATAAAAGAAACTGCATACTCATATAAAAGAGTTAGCTCCAATATTGCTCAGCTCTCTTATGGAGAAGGCCATCAGGTTTGAGAGAACTCATTATTGCGCTTCCATAACTATTTAGTTTTCTTAAACTGACCTCCTCCCCGCCCTAAAGGGCGAGGCTTGTTTTTGTTTCTTCCGTAGAAGCACAAACCTCCCCACAAGGAATCCACACTTTAGCGGGGAGGATGTCAAAAACTTTTATTAAAAGGCCTTTATTGTGTAGAATAGCACTATTTAAGAGATGTATCAGGGATTGCCATGATCACGCCTACTGTAATCATGCTCTCAGTTGCGCTAGTAGTTTCAATAGTAGTCCTAGCGAAAGGATCTGACATGTTTACTGAGGGCTCAAAGGAGCTGGCGCATATACTGAGGATAACGTACACAGTTGTTGGCATACTAGTCGTGAGCATATCAACCACGCTTCCAGAGAACACAGTTTCTATATACTCAGCCGCCACGGGCTCTCCAGATGTGGCCTTTGGCAACGCCATAGGATCTATAATATTTAACGTTGGAGTGGCGCTAGCAATAAACGGAATTATTAGAAGAGGGAAGGTTCTGGACAAACATGTCTACATAGAGGACGTCCCTGTGATGATCACCATGACAGCGCTCGCCTGGATATT
>QMTU01000062.1 GCA_003663585.1 Thermoplasmata archaeon | reverse complement strand
GTATTAGCTTCCTTATGAACTCCCTGTGACCCGCTATGAACCCTAGTCTAAATCCTGGAGATAGTATCTTTGAGAAGCTGCTCATGTATATTACTCTTCCCTCATCATCAAACGCGCCAAGGTAGTCAAACTTTATGCGATCGTCAAATATGAGATATCCGTATGGGTTATCCTCTACTATTATTGTGTCATACTCATATGCTAGATCTACAAGCTTTTTCCTTCTGTCATTTGGCATTGTAGTGCCTGCTGGGTTCTGCGCAGTAGGAACAGTGTATATGAACTTAACGCTCTTTCCCTCCTTTCTAAGGCTTTCAAGCTTCTCCTCAAGCAGGTCTACCCTCATGCCGTCCTTGTCAAGCGGCACTACCTCAAAGTTTGGTTGGAAGTATGAGAAGGCGTTAAGCGCTGCTAGGTACGTTGGTGCCTCAACAATTACAACGTCACCTGGGTCTATGAACACCTTTGCTATGAGGTCTAAAGCCTGCTGTGATCCAGTTGTTATCACTATGTTCTCAATGTCCTCAAGTATCTTAAACCCTGATTTTCTCAGCATTTCTAGTATTGTCTCTCTAAGTGGATTATATCCTTCCGTTGTTCCGTACTGAAGCGCTTCTTCTCCCAGTTTTCTGTCGGAAAATATGTCAGAGAATATCTCCTTCATTTCCTCAACGGGGAATGTCTTAGGGTCTGGCATTCCTCCTCCAAAGGATATTATACCTCCCCTTTTCACCCACTTTAGAAGCTCTCTAACCTCTGAGGCCTTAAGCCTTTTTCCTATACCTGAGAAGAACTTTTCTGGAGCTATCATATAACCACCAGTGATTGCTTGTACCTCATCTAGTGCTATGAAATGTACTCTAATAAAATAATGCTCGTAGGAGGTAATTATTGAAATCTTATTAGAAGGTTGCTATTTGAAATCACGGAGTATGCGTTTATATATAAAAACCATGAATGAACATGACAATGACCTCACGATATTATTTTACGTGGGAGGTGCATAAGTAAATAAGAACACGGACTTCTCACCTAGTTTATGGAACATGCTTCGTTAAATTATCTGGAACAAAAGTGCTCGTTTTTCTTTAAAATAAGGATGGAGCTATTATAATGAAAACTTAACGAGGATAGTGGGGCCGGAGCCGGGATTCGAACCCGGGTCGCGGGGTCCACAGCCCCGCAGGATTTACCAGGCTACCCCACCCCGGCCAGTGGATTTTGCTATACTAATTCCAATGGTGAGTTATATATGAATGTTTCCTAAAGGGTTTATCTACGTCTCCAGGAGAAACCCCATTAACTCAGCACTAGGTGATTAAAACTGTAACGTATTATATAGTCGTATCCTCTTTAGATTACTTTACTTCTCTAGCTTAAAATAATAACAACTCAAAAGTCTGATGCTAATCAATAATACTTGTCATAGACTCTGTGGGGGTGCCTCTTTGATAGAGATTCTTAGCAGGATCTCGAAAAGAGCTGTAAAGATCTTCGTGATACTTGTGCTCTCTGTACTGGCATCGTCTATGGTCTCATATATTATAGCGGCGATGAACAGAGATCTTCAAGGTTCAATATACAATGAGCTCTATGTCTATCACTTCTACAGAGATCCAAAAGTCCTTGCGGTATTCAATAATAAAAGCATACCTGCATATGAGAAATGGCACTTGGCAAAAAGACTTGCTGAAATGCTCGCAGAAAGAGATCTATCCTCGATAAACAGTAGCATTTTTAATGCGACGAGATATGCAATAAAAAGGGCGCTAGAGATCTTAAGATTTGATCTCATGCTATTTGACGTATCTAAGGCTTTTTCTGCTCTTAAGTACTCCAGCATTGCCATAATTGTTATGCTCACTTCAATGACCTTTTCTGGGCTTCTTTTGGGCGCTATAAGTGCTAGAAAGCCCAATGGAATCTTGAGTAAGATAATAATGACCCTAAATGCAGTTGCATCTTCAGTTCCGATATGGTGGCTAGCAATAATAGTAATTTACATTCTCATAATAAGGGGTGTTGTAAGCATTGGCCCGTTCTTCAACCCTAATGTCCTAACAAGTAAGATTATACTTGAAAAGCTTGGCATAATGGCACTAGTGTCAGCTATATTGGGATCCATGCCCCTTGCCTATACTACTAGGGCAATAGTCCTCGGAGAACAAAGCAAACCATATATTGAGACGTTAAGAGCTGTAGGGTTAAACGATAGAAGAATTGCAAGAAAGACCATCAGATCGGCACTTCCAGGAGTTTTCTCAAATATGATGTCCATGACCTCAGACCTCATGATATACTTACTGGGGCTTGAAGTAACGCTTTTCTATCCAGGGGTTGGACTGTTGATAGCATCATCCTTTATAGTGAGAATAGTTGAGGTTGGAGGAGACAACGTACTTCAAGTGCAGTTCTTTCCAGAGATGTTTGTCGTAGGGGCTTATTTATTTGCTATAATTTATGCCCTCATGGACGTCTTCTTTGAATTCTTGTTAACACTGACAACTCCATATGATGAGGCCTATGTTTCGGGAGGGATTTGAGGTGTCCAAAAAGGGAGTATTTCTGAGAGACCACAAGCTTATAATGCTCGGAGTCCTCCTTCTGGCCTTTGTAGTTGCATGCAGCATTGTAATCCCTATGAGGGCTCAGAATAATTACTCGTACTTTAGGTACTGGCTCAGATATTATCCCATGGAGGACAGAGAGAATCCGAAGTATGCTTACCCAGAGATCATAAACGTTGTTTTAGGACCTAAATATGCTCCCACAACCACTATAAGGTACATAGGTGAGCCATCTCTTAAAAGCTATCATAACTTCTTGCTCGCATATCTGAACATAACCTATAATATGAAATATGATCATCCTCCCCAGGACATAGTCATAGAGGCCTCTCTGAACCTGACAAACATTTCTGGAACAATAATAGTAAAAATAATCATGGTAAGGCCTGATGGATTAAAGATCCTAGGATTTAAGGACAAATTTGTAGGACCTGATACAACTCCTGCTATAATCCATATCTTTGGGAGCAACTTTATAGATGACCTTAAAAAAGAGCTTTTAAAGCATGGATACTCAAGTGTTGCCCTTAACATAAGCGATGTAAACGCTGTTAGATATCTCTTTATGGATCCATCTAGCATGAAAACCCTCAGTGGAAAGTACACGATATCCATGAGCATCTTATTTTTAGGATCTATTAAGGGCAATGTAAGCAATGTTGTCGAGAATTACTACGTAAGAATCCTCGGAAAGGCACATGGCCTCATGGGGACGGATAATCTAAGAAGAGATGTGCTAGTAGCGACGAGCACTGCTCTTAAGGGAACCCTTCTCACGTCAGTGATAGTTGCAGTTCTCTCCACAACACTAGGTCTCTTCATTGGAATGTATAGCGCCTTCTCAAACAGCATTGGATCAAAAATCATGAGAGCCCTTATAGACTCATTTAACACCTTGCCATACGTTCCACTTATAGCAATACTATTATGGGCCACTGCAACCGGAAGAATGAGCACTAATCTCTCATATCCTGCGTGGATGATGGGAGTTATAATATCCCTATTCATGTGGAGCAGACCTGCTAAGGGGATATCTGGCCTCTCAAGAAAACTCCTTGGAGAGCCCTTTATTGAGGCAACAAGGTGTCTTGGTGCTGGAAGAGCACACATAATGGTTAGACATCTTCTGCCAAACTTACTTGAGTATTACATCTCCCAAATTGTGCTCTCTCTTCCTAGAAGCGTAATAGTGGTGGTGCTCATAGGCGCCCTAGGCATATCCATAGGGCCAAACCTCGGCACGTATATAGCTCAGGTGGCAGGCCCTGAGATGTTTACTGTATCTGCGTGGTGGGTCATGGTTCCGTCGATATTTTACCTAGGAACTCTAGGAGTGGGGATTGCTCTTATATCGTATGATATTGAAAAAAGGTTCAGGAGGACTTTATGAGAATAATAAGTATTGCCGCTATAAGAACTGCTATAGACGTCAACCGTATTATGGGACTATAGCTTATCACAATGAAAATCCATCCTAGATAGGGAATTCTGATACCAGGAGCCCCAATAACATCCTTAAATGACACCTCCCAGGGATCTGGAGCTGCATTAGCATCCCCCTTCGTAACTATTGTCTCCCCCGTGATGTTTACTACTCTGTGGATTACGACATTTCCATGAAGCCTGTAGGCTATGATGTCTCCAATTTGGATTTCATCCCTCGTCACCTTTCTTAGGATCACTATGTCGCCAACCTTAAGAGTGGGCTCCATGCTCCCTGTGAGCACAACTTGTGGACTTGTGATAATATACCCCATAGAGTTCAAGAGGACGAGTGAAGCGATTAACGTAGTTCCTAAGACTATTCCTACAGTAACCTTTATCTTATGCGCTTTAACGTAGTTTTTAAGGGCTCCAACGCCTTTCTCAAACTCCTTCTTTCTGAGCACATAGTGTGCAGCCAGAAACGTCGTTAGAACTCCTATAAAGTATCCTACTGGGAGCATCATATAGTGATATGCAGGAAGAACTGGCGATATTACTAAAAGGATTTGTATGGGCAACCTAAACATGACTGAATATCTGGCGTCAAAGTCTCTTGCATACGAGATGTACGAGACAATTACTCCGAGGAACGTAAGGGGAATGACCTTTGACAGGACTTCATATATAAGGCCTCTGAACGTCATCCTAGGGAGTCTCATGAGGACAAAGTATCCGTTTATAATAACAAATGAAAGAACAGCAAGAACTAGAGCAGCGTCCTTTGATCTTCTTGAAACTACACTAGGTAGCACTCCTCTAAAAACAGCTTCATCCCAGATAACTAAACTGGCCGTCGATGGCATCATGTAAGCTATAAACAGTAGATAGTTTCCACTAAGAGCTGAGTTAACTCCGAAGTTTCCAATAATTATGGATATTGACAATAAGAGCATGAAGAGAAGAACTCCTAACGAAAAAGACGTCAGCAGATCTATTTTACTTACAACTCTTTCCTTATAGAAGACAAGAAGGATTGCAACTCCAAAAATTGCCAAAAGACCATACATTATGTTATAAAAGATATAGTACGTATGAAGACTTTCTATTCCAGAGCCTCTTAATATATATGGTAGTACAAAATAAAAGGCTGTTGATATTACAGTTAATGTCCATGTAAGTATTGTTTTGAACTTACTTCTCATAGCTCACACCAATTAAACTAGTGAGCATAAAAATAAAGATCAAGGCACGGCCTGAGTGGCCGTGTAAAGTATAGTAAACGCTAAGTCACAGTCAAGATTCATAAGCTCCTCATGCCCTTGTAACTCCTCGCTTATGCCAATCCATATCGGAATCTCATGACACTCGCCAGGCTCAATTAT
>QMTU01000061.1 GCA_003663585.1 Thermoplasmata archaeon | reverse complement strand
TTAGGTCTAAGCCTGAGGCTCATGGGTGATGATATCATAATCTCTCACCTACTCTTAATCTTGGGAATATTAACAGTGACTTAAGCTCGTCAAGTAAAAGCTTGAAGGCATAACTAACTTCTATGGGATAGATATCCTCTGTGTTTCCACAGACCCTACAGAACACTCTTGTAGTGTTTCCAATTTTCTGTTCATCTGCTATATTTCCACACTTTGCACACACGTAGATTATGGTCTTGTCTGACTCGTCAAGCAGTCTGTCCTTTAACGCCATAGCAGCACCATGGCCTATTAGACAGTCCTTTTCCATTTCTCCAAATCTAAGACCACCATGTCTAGACTTACCCTCAGTTGGCTGCTTTGTTAAGATCTGAACAGGTCCACGTGACCTTGCGTGTATCTTATCCTCAACAAGATGATGCAATCTCTGATAGTAGATTACTCCCATGTATATCTCTGCAAGGAACCTCTTTCCGGTTCTTCCATCATACAATACTTCTACTCCTCTATATGAGAATCCTAACTTCTTTAACATCTCTCTCAGCCATTCTTCATTAGTTCCAGAGAATGGAGTCCCATCTATCTCTTCTCCTATGAGCGCTCCTACCTTTCCTGCCAACATCTCAAGAATATGCCCGACGGTCTTTCTAGAGGGTATTGCATGTGGGTTGAATATAACATCTGGCACTATTCCATCCTCGGTAAACGGCATGTCCTCTTCAGGAACTATAAGTCCTATAACACCTTTCTGTCCATGTCTAGATGCAAATTTGTCACCTATCTCTGGAACCATATGACTACGAACTTTAACCCTGACTAGCATGTTTTTAACGTTCTCCGGACTTGGCATTACATATACTGTATCAACAACTCCAAATTCCTCTGAGGACAGCTTAGTTGAGTTATCTATTCTTCTGATACCTATTTGCTCTCCACCAAATCTTTCTGGAGAGATCTTTCCTATCACAACATATGATCCCTTAAGTCTTGATCCAACACGGGCTATTCCGTCCTCATCAAGCTTACTATAAGCCTCCTCTTGTGGACGATATATAAGCTGGTAGCGCCTACGAACTTCCTCATTCATGGGATTTATTATTTCGTCCTTAGCCTCAGGCGTCCCATATGACATTTCCTCTGCTTCATATGTCTTTAGGAACATAGACCTTGCAAGACCGCGCTCTAAAGCTCCTTTGTTGAAGATTATGGCGTCCTGCATGTTATATCCTTCATAGCTTATAATAGCTACTACGAAGTTCTGACCAGCAGGTCTTCTCTCAAATCCTATGTACTTTGATACTATGCTCCTAACAATGGGTTTCTCTGGGTAGAACATAACGTGCTGCCTAGTGTCTGGTCTGTACTTAAAGTTAGCAAATGGGAACCCTATTGCCTGTCTCATCATATTAGCTCCGTACACGTTCCTCGGAGAGGCATTGTGCTCTGGGAATGGTATTAGTGATGCAGATAGGCCAAGTATTAGAAGTGGATCCACTTCTATGTGCGTGTGCTCATCCCCTAAGTCCTTAGGATATAAGGCTACATAAAGGTTCTCTTCCTCATCAGCGTCTATATACTCAACAATGCCGTTCTTAATGAGCTCTCTCCAGGAAACTTTTTTCTCCTTGAGGTCCTTTCTGATGTTATTAAGCTCCCTCAGGGCGAGCTCTCTAATCGATACGTCTTCCCTTGATATGTAGTCCAACACTATCTTCACTATCACGTCCTTATCTTTTTCAAGCTCATCTGCTAGTGGTTTTATCTTAGGCTTTCCAAAGAGCCTTATACGGCTAAGAATACTCTCCAAGATGTTTCTTAGTGTTGTCTCTATTTGATCTCTCATTTTTTCTATCTCATTCGAGTCCCAGGGTATGTTTAGAGCATCAAACGTCTTCAGAGTTGTGTCTATGACATCATTAGGTAGGACGTACGTTATTAGCCCTTCTAGTACAATCTCCTTAAAGAACATTCTAGCATGAACGTCACTTGTGACTTTAAGCCTTTCAGGTTGTTGACTTATTTGCCTGTATAAATCTTCTATCAGCGCTCTTCTTACAAGGGTATTTACGGATATAAGTGGTCTCCTAATGCGGCCTGAGTCTGCTAATATATATATTTCGTCTGTGGCCTCGTCATACCTCACGTTTATCTGTTCGATCTCGAACTCCTTAAATCCCTTGGATAACTTCTTTATGTGAGAGAGGAAGTGTCTTCTAAGGCTCTTTATAGTCTTCAGGGTCTCACTTATTATTGCCCTCTTCCACCTCATTATGACATTATCGTATGCATCTAACAGGGCATTCACAAGACCAAAGAGCTCTGATATCTTTATGTCCTCGTTCTTCTCGGTAATTTCTATAAGGCTCATTATAACGTTGTGGATCTCCTCACTGTTTGTGATCTCCCTTATAACATAAGCCTTAAGGTACTGACCTGTGCTCAGAGCCCTGTGATAGTACTTTGCGTATTCAGAGGATCCCGTCTCTAGGTTCTCATTAGGTCTCATGATCCTCATTATGCTCTCCAGTATTATCTCTACAACCCTCTGTCTTTCCTCTTTAAGCCTCCTGTAAGCTTCCTCCTTGGAAATTCTTTCCTTAGCATACATGTCAAGTATCCTTGTTACAGTCCTTGCGAAAATTAGCTCATAATACTCTGGGCGCTCTGTTCCATTTATAACAAGTGTTACATCTGACAAGAATCGAGTCAGAGCCTCTTTTGCCTGGCTTAGCAGGTATCCTATATCCCTAGAGAATAGTTTTCTAAGAGATCTTACTATCGTTGGATATCTCTCATCAAATCCCTGAGAGGATATTGCCTCCTCAAAGTCCATTTCTATAGATTCTATGTTATCATAGTTTACGATTATTTCTTGTACAATATGCCTTATTATATCAAGTATCTCATCGTTTTGTTCAGCCTCTTTGATCATTCCAAACACAAGCTCGTTTATGGCTGATATTAGCTCCGAAAGAGCTCTCTTAGAATATGATGTCTCAGGAAGCTTAGAAACCGCCTCAAGGAGTTCTCTAGTGAAATGCGCTCCAACGACGTCAGACACTATCATCCTTACAGTAGAGTTAAGATCCTCCGGCGATTCAGTGCCTTCGAGAACGGACTCAAGTCTGTCAAATATTCTTGCCTTTACTAATATTTCACTCTTGATCTCAGATATTACTTCTCTAAACCTTTCCAGATCGCCAGCAACAACTCCCATTGGGAGGTTGTTTGCATAAACAGTTGGCATGGGCGTTTCAACTACTACTGGCCTTATTCCCAGCATCTTTAATGCTTTAAATAGCACGCCCTTTCTGACATTTCTTGAGATGTCAGCTCCTAGGGCAAGATTCTTTACAAGACCACAGTTTTGACCTTCTGGAGTTTCGTTTGGACATAATCTGCCCCACTGTGTCGGATGCAGTTCTCTTGCCTCGAAGTGCGGCTGATCACGTTTTAACATGGACTTAACTCTTCTAAGTATTCCAAGGGTTGCAAGGTATGATGTTCTCTCAACGATCTGTGATACTCCTGTGCGCCTTCCTGGAAACGCTCCTGTAGCCATGTGATGAAGCACTTTTTGAGTGAATGCATTTGGATTCGTGAACTTTGCGAACTCTTGATTCCTTATAAGCTTTTCATCAAGAACTTTTGCATCCACAAACTTCTTATCAAGACTATTTGCCAGGTCACTTATAAATGCCCTGAGCGCCTGCTTAATGACTTCTGTGAGAAGCTCTCTTGCAAGCTTAAGCCTTTTGTTGCTGTAGTGATCCTTGTCGTCTACGGGTATCTCTCCCGCAGCAAGCCTAAGAACACGTCTGCCCATATGAGCTAAATACTTACCTTTTTCATGTCTGAGGATCTTTCTAAGGGCTTCAGAACTTATTTCAACACCTCTATGCATGTATGAGGCAACATCAGAAATGTGTGCAAGAAAGTCTCTATCCAAGTAGTTATTTACAGCCTCTATTCTTGCCTCAAGGCTTTGGCCACCAAAATATTTCTCTGCAAGGTATCTTATTGCCTCATTTACATTGCGTACTTTTAACTTTTCATTCACATATTCTAAGTTTAAGTTCACTATAAGTGACGTCTCAGGAGAATAGGCCATTAAGTCATAGATCTCTTTATCTGTGAGTCCAAGGGCCTTTAACATGACCATTAACGGGATTTTACCTTTGAACTTTGACTTGGGGAGTGTTACATATAGCACGCCATCTGGCGCCTTCTCTACAGATATTCTAGCCTTATAATCCTCTTTATGAGAGTACACTTTTGCGACTTCAATGGTCTTACCGGACTTCTTCTCAACTTCGACAAATATCCTATTTGGAGCCAGCTCCTCAGTTGGTATTAAGACCCTCTCTGATCCGTTGATTATAAAATATCCTCCAGGATCCTTGGGATCCTCCATGAAGTACTCTGCAAGAACTTTCTCATAAAGCTCGTCTGGGATTGGCTCTTTAAGTTTTCCACCTGAAGGAAGTAGATTACCCTCATTTATCTTGAGGAACTTTGTTACATTGTCCTTATGAAGCCAACAAAGCTTAGATCTAAGCATTATCGGTATTTCTCCAATTGTGATTATATTACCCTCTATAATTCTTCCGTCAGTTGTCTCAACAGGTATTGTGTCCTCAAATCTAAGTTGGTATTGATCTGCCGTTCCCTCTTTTCTCATCTGCTTTAGATCCTCGAGGGAAACTTGAGGGGGTACAAAGTAAACTCTTACTATAGCCTTTATAGGTGAGGAATACGTGAGCTTCCTTATCCTACAGATCATCGGTATAGGGGGTATTGTAAGTATCTTATCAGTTGATGACTCACCAAAGTGATGAGCCTTATCATACCTAAGCTTCTCACTTAGCTCTTGAAACATTGATTCAACGCTTCTTCCTGATCTGTCTTTTAAAAACTTAGGTACTTTAGGGTTAAAGGGATTGTCCACCCATACATCCTCTATAAATATGTAGATCGTTCCAGCACCCATTTTTTGCAAGGGTACTGCTATTACCCCAGGCTCGGGAGTTCTGCTTCCTATCCTTATGCTCTTTATAAGTCTTGGAAGATTGTCTATAAAATCATTATATGAGTTTAACTGGTGTTCAATAAGATTCTTTTGAGATAAATACGCCTCAACAAATTCTCTCATTTAGATCACCCTTAAAGAAGCCCTCAATAATCAACATTTGCTCCTTCCTCTTCAGTATATCCCATTTCTTCAAGAATCTCAAGTGGTACTTCCTCTTCAACAGTTTCCTCTTCAGCTCCCTCATATGTTTCTTCAAGGACTTTTCTACGTCTCTTAGACCACGATCTTCTAGGCTTTTTTTACTTTTCAAGATCTTGAACGACATACCTATCTGCTATTGATAC
>QMTU01000060.1 GCA_003663585.1 Thermoplasmata archaeon | reverse complement strand
GTACCCCATCTGGGTAGGAAGATCAAATGCCACGGAAAGTCCAGTCTGCCCCTGTGAAAGAAGGTACTTGTACCTCTTATTTGACTCCTCTGCAGTGCCATATCCCGCGTACTGTCTCATGGTCCATATACGCCCACGGTACATAGTGACATAAGGTCCTCTAGTGAAGGGGGGCACTCCGGGAAAACCTACGTCCTTCACGTAGTCAAAATTCTTTTCGACGAGATCTAAGGGCGTGTAAAGGGGTTTTATTGGTATTCCTGAAGGCGTCTCAAACTCCTTCTTTCTCTCAGGGGCCTTTGCCACCCAAGGCTCATAGACCTCCTTTTTCCACTTCTCATATTCCTCCTTCAGCTTTTTTATGTAATTTTCATCAAACATAAGACATCACCCCATGAACGTTAACTATTACATATGTTTAAGCGGATTATGGCCAGACATCACCCTCCTAACAGCTTTATAAACACGCCCGCTGCAACGGCTGTTCCTATGACTCCCGCAACGTTTGGTCCCATTGCATGCATTAGAAGGAAGTTCTGGGGATTCTCCTTCTGACCAAGCTTTTGAACAACTCTAGCGGACATTGGAACCGCAGATACTCCAGCAGCTCCTATCATTGGGTTTATCTTACCTCCAGAGAGGACATACATAAGCTTGCCTAGAAAAACCCCTCCAGCTGTCGCTGATGCAAATGCAAGAACTCCAAGGCCAAGAATCTCTAAGGTGCTCACTGTGAGAAATCTCGTTCCTTCCATTGTAGATCCAACGCCTATTCCAAGAAATATTGTTGCTATGTTTATTAGCTCATTTCCTGCAGTCCTGCTAAGCCTCTCGGTAACGCCACACTCTCTAAGGAGGTTTCCAAACGCCAACATCCCTATCAGTGGGGCTGACTCAGGAACGAGAAGTATTGCTACTAGGGCAACAACTATTGGGAACAATATCTTCTCAGTCTTTGTTACAGGTCTTAGAGGCTTCATCACAACACTGCGTTCCTTTTTCGTAGTGAGGGCCCTTATAACCGGAGGCTGAATTATCGGGACAAGAGACATGTATGAGTACGCAGCAACAGCAGTTGCTCCCAGCAGATGTGGTGCAAGCTTAGTCGTAATGTATATCGTCGTAGGACCGTCAGCACCACCAATTATTCCTATAGAGGCAGCTTCTTGGAGATTAAATCCCATGGCCAGTGCAGTAAGCATAGCAACGTATACTCCTATCTGGGCTGCTGCTCCCAGAAGAAAGGTTATAGGATTGGCAATTAGTGGACCAAAATCCGTAAGAGCGCCAAGCCCTAAGAAGATGATTATTGGAATTATTTCAGTCTCTATTAAATAATGATAAATTATATCAAAGAACTCCTTTAGATTCTGTGTTGCAGGAAGGTTCACTAAGATTGATGTGAACCCTATAGGCACTAGTAAGAGTGGCTCCATTTCATATTTTATCCCAAGATAGACAAAGAGCCCTCCTATAAACATCATAACTACATTTTGCCATGTCAACTGCACGAAGCCCATGCTTTCGAAAATATATCTCACAGCCTCACCAAGCTCGTTTATCATAACGGTATCACCATACTTCTTAGGCTACAGCAAATAGCGGATCATCCGTATTTACTGAGTCTCCAGGCTTTACATATATCTTAGCTATTTTACCGTTCCTAGGAGCCACTACTTCATTCTCCATCTTCATCGCCTCTATGTAAAGCACTATTTGGCCACTTTTTACATCCTGACCCTCGGACACCAAGACCTTTGTTATCTTTCCAGGAAGAGGCGCTCTTATGACCTCACCCGCTCCTTCCACTACTTGTGGCTTTGTAATAGTCTCCTTTGGCGTTACCTCGATTTTCTCCTCTCTCTTCTCTGCCTTCGGCACTGTAACCTCTTTGACCTCTTCCTCCACAGGTGTCACAGCCTCTGATGAAATCCTCTCTATAGAAGTAGCTACTGGAACTCCTGCGATCTCCTCAACCTCAACTACGTACTCCTTTCCGTTGACTATCACCTTAAACTTCATCTTAGTCATATTGTACTCCTCCTAAGTCCTTCCTCAATAAGCACATCATCAACATTCATCCTGTTAATTGAGTACTCAGGATTATGAGCTTCAAGCCTTGACGCCACATTCCAAAGACTAGCAAGTGCCTTCTCTACAGGCTTCATAGTAACGGCTTTCTCTCCTGCCTTTAATAACATATAAGCTGCTAAAGCAGCACTTATTGCAGCAACAACCTCCTCCTCTTCCTCAGCGGCCCTTTCTGTAACCACCTTAACTTGTTCTATAGCCTTCCTCTCAGCTTTTAACGCTATTTTATTAACTGTGATGCCAACAATGTATATTGCAACGGCTAAGATTCCTAATACAAGAAAAACAACCGTAACTCCAATAATAGTAACAATAACGCCTTCAAGAATACTACCAGATCCCTTTCCTAAGGCCAATGAAAAGAAAATATTAGGTAAAAGCATACTCATCACACAGGCATGTTCCCATGCTTCTTTGGTGGCCTCTTCTCTCTCTTACTGCGAAGCATCTGTAGGGCTAAGTATATCTTTGGTCTAGTCTCTGCAGGGTCTATTACGTCATCTATATAGCCACGCTCTGCGGCCCTATATGGATTTGCATACTTTTTACGGTATTCATCGATAAACTCTTGTCTCTTCTTTTCTCTTTCCTCTGGATCCTCTATGGCAGCAAGCTCCTTACGGAATATCACATCTACAGCTCCTTCAGGGCCCATAACAGCTATCTCAGCAGTAGGCCAAGCGTACACTATATCTGCTCCAAGATCCTTACTACACATTGCTAGATAAGCACCTCCATAGGCCTTCCTGATGATCACAGTGACCTTGGGAACCGTGGCCTCTGAGTACGCGTAAAGCATCTTGGCTCCATGCCTTATAATCCCCCCATGTTCCTGTCTTGTCCCTGGCATGAATCCCGGAACATCAACAAAAGTTATTATGGGTATATTAAATGCATCACAGAACCTTATGAATCTTGAGGCCTTATCCGATGAGTCTATATCTAAAACTCCTGCCAGATAGGCGGGTTGATTTGCTATTATTCCTATGGAGTACCCTCCAATTCGCGCAAATCCAACAATGATGTTCTTAGCCCAGTCAGGATGTATCT
This sequence comes from Thermoplasmata archaeon, assembly GCA_003663585.1. Classification (GTDB taxonomy): domain Archaea; phylum Thermoplasmatota; class B47-G6; order B47-G6; family B47-G6; genus B47-G6. The sequence goes on along the minus strand of QMTU01000060.1, from coordinate 2,239 downwards.
CGAAGAACTCGCCGTTGTCAACGACTCTCCTTATGACCTCATGCATGTCATATGGGACGTTTGGATTCGTTGGAACAACATTTCTTAGCTCAGGGTCTGTTCTCATAGGATCGTCTCCGGTCTCAACGTAAGGTGGATCCTCCATATTATTCTGTGGTAGATAGCTAAGAAGCTTTTTAACGAGCTCCAAGGCCTCTTCATCGCTCTTTGCCTTTAAGTGTGCTACTCCAGACTTCTTAGTGTGTGCATCAGCTCCTCCTAGCTGCTGATGATCAACATCCTCCCCTATGACAGCCTTGACTACCTTTGGACCCGTTATGTACATGTAACTGGTATTTTCAACCATTATCACAAAGTCCATTAATGCAGGTGAGTACACAGCTCCTCCCGCAGATGGTCCCATAATAACTGCTATTTGTGGAATCACTCCTGACGCCAAAACATTCCTAAAGAAGATCTGGCCATATCCTGAAAGTGCGTCAACGCCCTCCTGAATTCTAGCCCCTCCAGAGTCATTGAGCCCTATCACTGGAGCGCCGACTTTCATAGCAAGGTCTAAGAGATACGATATCTTCTTAGCGTGCAGCTCTCCCAAAGATCCTCCCATAAACGTGAAGTCCTGAGCATAGACAAAGACCAGCCTTCCATTTATTCTTCCATATCCCGTTATCACACCATCTCCGTGCTTCCTCTTCTTATCAAGCCCGAAGTCTGTGTTTCTAGCAAGCACTAGTGGCTGTATCTCAACAAAAGTTCCAGGATCTAAAAGTTTCTCTATTCTTTCCCTAGCGTTTAGAATTCCCCTTTCCTTTCTCTTCTTAGCCCTTTCTTCGTCCCCTATGTATGCCTCTTTTTTAAGCTCCTCAAGCTCCTTCAAAAGGTCATCCATTGTTCTCTCCATTACTCTTCACCTTCTTCAACAAACTCAATAAGAACTCGCTTTGTAGACTTCGGATGTAGAAAAGCTATTGGCTTTCCCTCAGCCCCTATCCTAGGTTCCTTATTTATCCAAATAAATCCTTTTTCCTCTAGCTCTTGTATAACATTATTTAAGGAGCTCACGGAGAACGCTATATGATGTAGCCCTCCACCCTTTTCCTTAACAAACTTATAAATTGGTGAGTCCTCAGAAGTGGGCTCTATAAGCTCAACATAAACTCCTCCAACATCGAACATTGCTACACGAACTTTTTGATTGCTCACCTCTTTTATCTCTCCAGGCTCAATTCCAAGAATTTGCTTAAACGTGTCTATTGCATCATCAAGGTTTTCAACGGCTATCGCTATGTGATTAATCCTCTTAACCCTCATGATCACCACCATGTACAAGGTCTCTATATGAATAAACAAGTAGGTGCTTTAAGGATTAATATTGTTCTAACATTATTCTTAATAAAAGTATTGAACACATTATTTTAACCTAAATTCTCACATCTACTGCGGGGATGGCCATTTTATGTCCTTAGATATGTCATACGGGGAAAAGAAGTATGGTTATAAGGCCACGTGTTCAAAACTATGTTTATACACGTTATCCAAAATACTTACATAATAGCTTAGAGCACCCTCCCCCCATTATTTCCAGTGGAACTTAGAGGTAAGGTCACTCTTAAGTGATGATAATCAGTTTGAAAATTGTACAACAGGGTATACTAATTGGATTGAATATCCAATTTATAAATAAAGCACCCCTTAATAAATAGTTATTCCCAAGTAACAAACACTTAATATATTCGACAAAGCTAAAAGAACCTCGAAGGGTATTAGTGAATTGCATATGAGGGCCATAATAGTAATTACTGATCAAAGACACGAAAGAGAATTTGTATCATTGTGTGCATCAGCATCAATAGACATAGTAGGAAAAATAAGACAAAATGTTAGAGAACCCAATCCTAAGTATTATATAGGCTCAGGGAAAGTAAAGGAACTTGCAGAGTTATGCAATGATCTTAACCCGGATATAGTGATTTTCGATGTTGATCTAAGACCTTCTCAGATGTATAGATTAAACAAGGAGCTCTCTATCGAAATTTGGGACAGACTAAGACTTGTTCTAGAAATATTTAGGAAAAAAGCTCGAACAAAAGAAGCAAAGCTACAAGTAGAGCTTGCAAATTTAAGGTATCAAGTTCCTATAATAAAGGAATACGTTAACCTAATTAAAAGAGGAGAGCATCCAGGATTTATGGGCGGAGGAGAGTATGCTACAGCAGATTATCTCGAGATGATTAAGAAG
>QMTU01000059.1 GCA_003663585.1 Thermoplasmata archaeon | reverse complement strand
GTCGTCATACACCCAGACTATAGAGGAGATGGTTTAGGAGTATTAGCTGTTAGAGCAGCAATAGACTGGATAAGAGAGAGAAGAGTCCCGGAAATGAAGAGAAGAAAGCATTTAGTGGAAACAATAGCTCAAATGGCCAGGTTCAATCCTTTCTTTGAAAAGGTGGGTTTTAAGTACTTATGGGAGACAAAGTCCGGAAGGCCTGTACTTTACTATCCAATAACTTCAGAAGGTAGGAGATACATTGAGGAGTTCCTTGAGAAGGACACATACGCAAGAGTTCACAGAGGAAAACTCTGTGTGCCAACATATGGATCTGTTGATAAAATATCGTCACCTATAAGGCTTAAAAATGTTACAAAGAGGTATAGCAACCTGCTTGATGTAAAGGGCTTAAGACCTGAGATAAGAGATGTCTTAGTAGCTTTTGGCGTGAGAAGTAGGGTAATACAGAGAGAAGTGCTTAGAAATGTTACTATGGAGATAGATCCTGGAGAGATAGTATGTGTTGTGGGAATTAGCGGTGCTGGAAAAACGACCTTGTTAAGACTTATTGTTGGTGCCATACTCAAGTTGAGAGATAGTAGATACGTTCCTGACTATGGTACTATAGAGGTTCCAGGGAATGCCAGAGTTGGAGTACTAATTCCAGGAGAGCTTGAGCCAGAGTTTGGAAGTGAGAGCATCTTAGAGCACGTCTATAGAAAGTGTAAGAACATATACATGGCAGTAGAGATACTAAACAAGTGTGGGCTCTCGGATGCTGTACTCTATAGGGCCAAGTACCATGAGCTTTCAACAGGTCAAAAGGAAAGAGCAAAAATAGCATCAGTGCTAGCAGAGAGGCCAAATGTCCTCATAATAGATGAACTAGGATCGAACTTAGACGTTCTTACTGCTACAAGAGTTGCTAAAAAGCTCGGAGAAATATGCAGGAGTGCAGGAATAACTGTAATAGCAGTTACCCATAGGGCTGAGGTTATGAAAGCCATAGCGCCTGACAAGGTCATTTATGTGGGATATGGAACATGCTATTATGAAAAGGTCAGGTAACCTCTAGGTGTTATCCTATGGTGAAGTGGATATTTGTTGACTATGAAAGGTGCTCTGGGTGCAGGATCTGTGAAATAGAGTGCTCTTACGTTCACGAAGGAAAAGTATGGAGAGAGGTCTCTAGAATAAGAATACTAGAGTACATTCCAGGAGTAGTAGTTCCTATAGTGTGTTTCCAGTGCTCAGAAAGATACTGTCTAAAGTCGTGTCCGCAGGATGCAATATACTTGGATTCAGATGAGATAACACACGTAAATTCAGAGAAGTGCACAGGATGTGGCGTGTGTGTTTCTGCATGCCCAGCACACATACCTATAATGCATCCTGAGAAGAACTATGCGTTGATATGCGACTTGTGTGGAGGAGAGCCAGCCTGCGTAAGGATATGCCTGGATCTTGGATATAACGCACTTAGAGTTGTTGAGACGGATGACATCAACAGAAACCTGTACTTAAGAGACGTACTAGATGTTGCAGAGGAACTTAGGGAAGCTCTTTATGGAAACTCAGGTGAGAAATCATGACGTATGGATACGCTGGTAGTATTCTCGTTGTAGATCTCTCCAAGGATAAGATTACAGAGATGTCTATTGATGAGGAAATTCTTAGAATATATTTAGGAGGAAGGGGTCTTGGAGCATATGTGCTTCTTAAGGAGCTAGGAGCCTCTTGGGAGAATATAGATCCACTAGGTCCAGAGAACCTCCTACTTGTCCTCACAGGACCTCTCGTGGGATACTACCCAGGCATAAAGGTAGTCATAACGGGGAAGTCACCTCAGAGCAATGGAGTCATAGGAAGTACGTTATCTTCGGAGATCGGGTTGGAGCTAAGATCTGCTGGATACGATGGCATAGTGGTGAAAGGAAGATCAAAGGATCCTGTTTACATATATGTAGAAAATGACAGTGTCGAGATTAGGAGTGCTGAAAAGTACTGGGGTATGACTGGTAGAAAGCTCTATGAGACACTTTCTAGAGAGCTTCTTAATGAGGCAATAAGGAAATCTAAAGGCAGTGCCGTCAGAGAGACCCCCATGATATATATTGGACCTGCTGGAGAGAACCTTGTTAGAACTGCCAGTGTTATGAGCAAGTGGTTTCATGCCGCTGGTTACGGTGGGTATGGAGCTGTTATGGGAAGTAAAAATCTTAAAGCAATCGCTGTAAGAGGAAAGGGACCATTACCAAGAGTATATGATCCTGTCAAGGTAAGAACCCTTACAAGACTTATCCAAAAAGAGCTATCCTCAAAGTTCTCACTAAGATATTGGGGCACAGGTCATGGAGGGTACAGCGTTGGGTATAGGTTCTCATCAGAACCTATAAGAAACTGGCAGGAAGAGTGGCATGATAACAGAGAGATTTCTATAGTAAACTTTGAAAGAAGGATTTGGAAACGTAGATTCTGGGGAGATTTTGGATGTCCTGTAACTTGTATGAAGGTATCTGTCGTAAAGAAGTGTGGAAGTGTTTATGTAACAGACGCTCCAGATTATGAGCTTCAGGCTTACATGGGAACAAACCTTGGAATCTTCAAGGCTGAGGACATAGCATATCTTTCCGCGATAGTGGATGATTTTGGGCTTTGTGGTATACAGACGGGTAACCTTTTGGGTTTTGTTGCAGAGCTTTACGAAAAGGGAATACTTACTGAAGAGGACTTAGGCTTTAGCGTAAGATGGGGTGATACAGAAGCATTTAAACGTCTTATAGAGATGATCGTCAGAAGAGAGGGCATTGGAGATATCTTAGCGGAAGGAACTTTCAGGGCTGCTCTAAGGATATCGAGTATGAAAAGTATGAATGTGCTCGATTATGCAGTACAGGTAAAAGGCATTGCAGTGGGGGCTCATGGGGTGCGCAGTGGTCTTGACTATCAACAATTTTCTTATGCTGCCTCGGTACAGGGTGGAGATCATACATCTGCACCCTCTGAGCCATTTGACAGAGGAGAAGTGTTCGCTACATTTGCAGATTCTGCAGTAATATGTCTCTTTACTGTGTCAAAAAAGTACATGTGGGACTTTACAAGAGCGGTTACAGGATTTGAGATAACTCAGGAGTCATGGACAAAATACAGTGCAAGAGCAATACTTTCAATACAGAGAGTTCTATTACTCTTGGGAGGACCGGACATTTATTGGGATCCTAGAGTTCATGATGACATTCCTAAGAGATTCTATGAACCTCTTCCGTCAGGACCAAAGAAAGGAGAAGCTGCAAGTAGAGACACTGTAAGAAAAACCCTTATTGAGTACTATAAGTTCCTTGGGTGGGACGAACTTGGGTTACCAACTGATGAGACGCTAGAAGCTCTTGGCCTAAGGAAACTTCTAGAGCCTCTAGTGAAAAAGATTAGAAAAAGATTAGAAAGCTAAACGTCTATCCGTCACTTTGTGCCCTCTTCTAGCATTTCTTTAAATCTACTATAGAGATAACTTGCTATTTCTTTATACATCTCCTTTCTGACGTCCTCAGGTATAGCGGTAAGGCCAGCCTCTAAAAGCGCCTCAAGAGTTAAGACTACTGCTCTGAGCTCTAGGGCTTTAGACTTTATGAGATCTTTGACTGCTCTTTGAAGAAGTCTTCTAGCGGTCTCATTTTTCTCAAAAGCTTCCTTTAGCTCTCTCTTTATTTCCTCTTTAACAACTTCTTTTGATGCCTCAACTAGTAAAGACGTTAAGTACTCACTGCCTATCTGCTGAAATTTCACGAGGTTTTTGATTAGATTCTCTATTTGTTTCTCTGGTATCATCCCTTAACAACTCCTATAGGAACCATCTTTGCAACCTTCTTAGAGATTCCCGCCTTGTGAACTATATCCACGACATGATCAACGCTCTTATACACTGCAGGAGCCTCCTCAGCAACTACTTTCATGGAAGCAGCTCTTACGTATATTCCTCTACTGGAAAGATCTCTTATGACCTCTCCTCCTCTAAACCTTCTAGTAGCCTCATGACGTGACATAACCCTTCCAGAGCCATGACACGTGGATCCAAATGTTTCCTTCATGGCAACTTCTGTTCCAACAAGTATGTAGCTTCCTGTTCCCATGCTTCCCGGTATCAGTACTGGCTGACCATACTTTCTATAATCCTGAGGAATTGCTGAATGCCCTGCTGGGAATGCCCTTGTAGCTCCTTTTCTGTGAACAAATACCTTTACTGTCTTTCCATTGATTTCATGTTCCTCGAGCTTTGCTATGTTATGGGCAACGTCGTACACGATTTCAAGCCCAAGGTCCTCCGGATCTTGTCTAAATACCTGTGCAAAAGATTCTCTCACCCAATGAGTTATCATCTGTCTGTTTGCCCATGCATAGTTAGCTCCACCACTCATCGCTGCAAAATAGTTTTCTCCTTCCTTTGAGTTTGCTGGAACGGCTGCAAGCTCTCTATCTGGGACTGTTATTCCGTATCTTCTCATGGCCCTTTGAAGGATTTCTAGGTAATCAGAACATATCTGATGACCAAATCCACGTGATCCTGTGTGAATCATTACTGTAACTTGACCTATCCTCTCTATTCCAAATGCCTTTGCTATTTCAGGCTCATAAATCTCCTTCACTATTTGTATCTCAAGGAAATGATTTCCTGCACCCAGCGTTCCAAGCTGAGGTGCGCCACGCGTTTTTGCCTTATGCGATATCTTATCAGGGTCTGCCGTCTGCATCTGCCCGTTTTCCTCTAGATGTTGTAAATCCCTATCCCAACCAAAGCCATGTTCTACAGCCCACCTAGCTCCTCCTAGTATTACCTCATCAAGTTGACCTGGAGTAAGCCTTATTTTTCCTTGAGAGCCTACACCAGATGGAACGTTCCTAAATATAACGTCTACAAGTTCCTTAAGTTTTGGTCTTATGTCTTCATACGTTAGGTTTGTTCTAAGGAGTCTCACTCCGCAGTTAATGTCAAACCCTACTCCTCCTGGAGAAATTACTCCTTCATATGCGTCAAAGGCAGCAACTCCACCTATTGGAAAGCCATATCCTTGATGAATGTCAGGCATTGCAAGGGATGCCATGTATATTCCAGGAAGTGTCGCAACATTTGCGGCCTGTTCTAGTGATAGGTCTCTTCTCGTGATGTCAATCATTCTCTTATCTGCATAAATTATTGCGGGTACTCTCATTCTTGGCTTATAATCTTTTGGTATCATCCACTTGTAGTCGGTAACCTTTCTTAATGGGCCTGACCACATCTTCTTTCACCTGTACAAACGTATGTATAAAATATCCCTAATAAGCTATAGGCTAGGGAAGGCATTCTTAGCTTCCTTTATACATCCATAATAAAGTGCGCAATATATCTTTTCTTGGTCTTCTTTAT
>QMTU01000058.1 GCA_003663585.1 Thermoplasmata archaeon | reverse complement strand
TGCCTTTCAAGGCGGAGAGGACGTCAATCTACAATGTACACTCTTTTATTGTCCTTTACATTTGAATATTCTCCAATAAGCCTGCTCTTAATGGGAGGATCCTTTCTCGAGATTACTATTAAGAAACTTGAGAACGTTGGAAGTGCATACAATAACACATCATCGGAGGCCATTAATGATTTCTTCGCAAATATTATGTCTTTGTATAGCCCTTTTGATAGGATCTCAGTGAACTTTGATCCTAGAAAGTGCAAGTTGTTAAATGAAAGCCTTATGTCATTAATATTAAACTGTATGAGCGCTGGATAAAGTGACATTAGAACTATCTCATGCTTTAGATATTTGTCTTGAAGCTCTGCATTTTTCATTTCTCCTATCACATGTCTTTGTCCCTGCTCTCTCTGCTCAAGATTTATTAAGTACGCTTTAAACTCCCCAGGAATTCTTTTAGACACTAACACTTCATTCTTAACAACTACTGATATGCACTCATATAGTACAGAAGTCTGAAGGGAACCGTCAATTAAGAGAGGAGAGACTGGTGTTTGTAGATTTCTTGCTATATTTCCAATGACAATCCTTAGACTTCTGTAGTCAAGAGGCCTATTAAGGGCTAAGTTCAGGACATTTATGGTCGAGGTTATAAGAGAGGCTAATGCATGCATGCCTAGGAGGTCTTTAATAGCGCTGTCCTCCACTTCAAGCTTTATTGAAAGCTCTAGTCCTAGAATGTCTAAAAACTCCTCTATAAATTGCTTCATTATGCCTGAAAACCTTTCATCCATTCCAAGGATCTCTACTTCTCCTCTGGGTTTGCTCTCTGGGGAAAGAGTTATCTCACACTCTATGCTTGTAGGTAGATGTATGGAGATGCCTCCCGAGAAGTTTATGAGATCTAAATAGAAGACATGAACGCCAATGGGCGATCTAAACCTTATTCTCTCATAGATAAGTGTAGGATCCCGTCTAATGTCAGCAATCATCCCTATAACCTCTCTATTAACATTCCTACTTAGTAAACAACACTCGCATACTGTTGGGCTAGACTGATGTATGACTGAGCAAAAAATTAAATCTAATAAGAGAGATTTAAATTGCTATTCATGAAGCAATCAGGAGCACGGTGATGCAAATGGCGCTAAAGGATGTTCAGTCACTTCCTCCCCTCAGGAAGTTTAAGTTAACAAGGGTTGGAGTGAGGAACATGAAGAAGCTCATATACATTCACAGGAAAGGCAGGGTAATACCATTAATAGCTACAATATCGGCATACGTTGATTTGCCTTCTACACAGAAGGGCGTTCACATGTCCAGAAACATAGAAGTGGTAAATGAGATCATAAACTTAATGCCTACAGAGAAGTTCTCAGGACTAGAAGATGTCATGGAGTATATAGCAAGAAAATTGCTAGAAAGACATGAGTACGCTAAAACAGCGTGTGCCAGGGCATGGTCATATTACTTTAGAGAGGAGACTACTCCCAGAGGTAGAGTAACTGTAGAATACTATAAAATCCTAGCAAAGGCTGTCGTTCATAGGGAGAATGGCATGAAGAAAATGATTGGAGTTCAGGTTGTGGGCTCTTCAGCATGTCCTTGTGCGATGGAGACTACGAAAGAGATCCTCAACTTAGATAAGAAGAGAGTTGGAATAACACATAATCAAAGGAATATAGTGACAGTGCTGATGGAAGTTCCAGAGGGCTATGATGTAGACGCAGATGACCTAATAGACATCGTTAACTCATCTTTTTCCGCACCTACGTATGAGTACCTTAAAAGGGATGATGAGGGAGCGCTTGTTGTGAGAATGCATGAGAATCCCATGTTTGTAGAGGACATAGTTAGGGAAATCCTTGGAAGAATACTGGAGAGGTACTCCAACTTACCCGATGAGACAATGGTAATAGTTAGAAGTGAGAGCCTAGAGTCAATACATAAGCACAATGCCTATGCAGAGCGCATAGCGACTCTAGGAGAGCTTAGATCGTAAATTGGAGCTGATGAGTGTCTGTTTAGAACTATAAGCTCTGGCTTGCCTCTTAGGTCTCCAATTACTATTATTTTGTCTGCTGTAACGCCCTCTTCAACGTTAAAATCATGAGTGAAATCCCTGAAAAGCATTCTTATGATGTCTAAAGCCCTTATTTTCTGTCCTATAACCCTTGATATTTTGTAAAGAAATTCAGCCTCCTCAAAGACGTTCATCGAGTTTATCATATGATTATCAGTGCCTAACAAAACTCTTATTCCTACCCTAATCATCTCATCAACTTTTGGAAAAAGTCCAAAATATGCGTTTGATCTAGGACATATTACCACAGGAATGCCCTCAGACGATATCTTCACTAGATCATCTCTTGTAGCCTCTACAGCGTGAACTAGAAACGTTGGATTGAGATCTAATACTGCGTCTATATCCTCTCTTATGCGCTCACTGACGTGTATGCCAAGCATTTTCCTATGAGATCTTGCTATTCTTGATATTTCCTCTGCAATTTCATAGCCGACGTCTGAAATAGAGCTTATATTAAAGCCATCGGAGATCTTTATCAGGATTTTTGCCTCGTCTGGATTTTTTGGCCTGGAAAGCACTCTAAAGATCTCCGATGGTCTTCCTAAGGACGCACCTCTTTTACCAAGTTCTCTGAACTCTGTAACAAGTCCCAGATGATACTTCTCTGCAAGAGCTCTTGCAATACTTAGCGCGTTCTTAAGCATGTCATCTGATGCCTCTCTCAGGGCTCTGTGTTTCACCCCATTGGGAGGTGCTACAAGCCTTATAAGATCTCTCTCTTCTGTGGCATCTTTAGCAATATAATCCAGCAAATGTACGTGTGCATTATGTGGTTTTGGTATAATGACACCTTTAATTGAGGCATCTCGATTAATTCCTCTAGTAACATCCTTGATAATCCCCTCATCAATGTACACAGTTCCTTCAAAGAACTTACCATCCTTGTAAACATATCCCGAGACTACAAGCATTTGTGACACCAAGTCTTGTTTTAGAAAGATCTGCCTAAAAGAAGCTCATTTCTCATTGACCTAAATATTATCCACACAAGGCTTATTCCCATAAGAACAACGTCTCTAATAAGATGCCAAAAGCTTGTAACGTACATCCTCTGCCACTCAAGGGCAACATCAGAATCTCCAAGTAAAATATTTATCTGCTCATTTGCAGAGTAAAATCCTGCCACATAGGCATCTTTTATAGCGTAATAGAGGAAGAGTAGAAATAATGCTATGAAAATAAGATCTAGCATTAAAAATATCCTTCTAATAGTTCTTCTACTTATTCTCGTAAATGTATCAGCTCTCAAACAAGGCACCCCTTAGAATATTCTCCCCATAGCTATTGATCCTGTAATCCTAAAGTCACTACCATCAAACACATATTCTATCCAGTTCCTACTTTTAACTTGTCCTAGACCAAGTATTCTGAGGAAAGTTTTGTGTGAAGGCTCAAACTCTTCTTTAAACTCAATTATACCGTCCATAAGATGCAGAAATGTACTTACTTCACTTTCTGAGTGCATTCCACTATCCAAAGCATATAATCCTGTGGCCATACTGCGCTTAACTCTTCCTGCGATCATATACGCTAATCTAAAGGCTGCTTGAGGAGATATATTTACTACAAGTGTTGACACAGAAATAAAGCCAAATCTTATGGGTTTTTTAAAGACTGAGGCTTCTCTTATTGCGCTATCTACAAGCCTAAGGACCTCTGCCATATTAGAGAAGCTCTCCACGTAATATACTCCAGGAAGGGTTGATTGATCCCCAACGATCCTCGTGTATGCATCTACATACTTTATGAGTCCCTTATCTTCAAGAGCCTCAAGATCAACGTTTGGCTCTCTTATGGCAGTGGATAACGTCTCTCTGAACTCATCAGCCCCCTCGTTTGTAAGAACTACTACGGCAGGCTCACCAAGCTCTAAGCCTCTAGCAAGGAATCTTACTATTAGCCATTCCTTACCGATGAATGGTGGACCATAAATCATGACGTTAGATCTAAGTGGAAAGCCTCCGTAAAGTATGTCATCGAGCCTTTTAATCCCTGTATCGAGCTTTTGAGAGATCATGGGTATCCCCCCGAACTCTGTGAAATTATCTCATATAACTTTTCGAATACTCTAAAAACGCTATTCCTGTCATATGCTACTGTAGGCACAACAGGAATCCCCCTGGGGAGCTTTAAGAGCTCTCTAACTTTTTCTGGAGGTAACGCTCCTTCAAGATCTTGTTTATTAGCGGCCACAACTATTGGCACATCTTTAAGATATAGTTTCTCGAGCATCTCTCTGGCTCTTTCAAATGTCTCAGGTCGCGTGCTATCCACTATTAATATTACTCCAAGAGCCTCTTTTGCAAGGTAGGATAGAATTTCGTCAAATCGTTCCTGTCCTGGAGTACCAAATACATGCGCTGAAATACCTCCTATTGACAGTATTCCAAAGTCTAGAGCTACAGTAGTTCCCATAAAGTCTACAGAAACACTACTTTTAGATATCGTTGAGACAAACGTTGACTTGCCTGAGTTATATGGCCCTGTAATGACAACCTTTGGAATATAGACTGTGAACCCAGGTCCAGGAATTTCTACTCTGAAAAGATATTTGCTCTGAGAGATTTTTCTCGAGTCTCTCCAGCTGCAGTATTTAATTCTAAAATACCTATACTCCCGAAGTTTATATATGTAGCGGGAGACCTCTATTATTACATCAAATCCTAATGATCTTACTTTCTCCCAAAACTTCTCGGTATATGGCCACTTTCCTATGGCTATTATCACCGAAAAGACCTTACTTGATACCTCCCTTAAATATTTCATTAGATCTATTCCAGACTTCTCATCTGAAATATCAATAATTACTGAAAAGTATGGAATTACTATGAACGTGTTCTCAAGGCTATTTCTGCTCTCAGCCTCTTTTAGTGCATTATTAATCTGCTCTATCCATGAGTTAATATCTGATGGGTTTTCAACGTAAAATGTGCCCTCAGTTCTCTCAGCACCCACGAGTGCAGAATAGCCATCTATAATTATTAAGTTATTATCAATAGCCTCCTTTAGCTTCGCACGAGAGGTTTCCTCAGACGTTTGTATGTTTATTATTTTCTCTTTAAATTTTGTAGGAATCATGCTAGTAAGCACTACAATGACAATAGAGTTCTCTATGACGTTTCTAGCTACTTGTATTGAGAGGTATTCACCCTCAACTTCCGGCTCATGCTCCACTAACACAAACGAGTGTTTTCTAAGACCTCCAAGGTGCTTATCTATTGGCAGAATCCCTGTCTGAATGAAGTCTCCCATAGTCTGTGTACCTCCATAGGTTAAGATCATCAACGATGAGGACAATTTGCGTTAATAACCTCACCTACCTCATTAGGGGTAAATCCGCTAAATCTCAAGAACTGATAATTAACTATCACC
>QMTU01000057.1 GCA_003663585.1 Thermoplasmata archaeon | reverse complement strand
TCATTTGGTTTCACAGTGAACCACGATAAGCTTCTACAGCTAGGACTTCCTCAGCCAAAGAAGTGGGAGGATTTAGCATCAGAAGTCTTTGCCATGGAGCCTCCAGCTGTTGGTACTGCAGATCCAACTAAATCAACGAGCAATACTAGGATATTTGAGATAATACTTCAAGCCTTCGGATGGGAAGAAGGATGGAGAATTCTCACGTTGATGGCAGCCAATGCTAGGATATATGATGCAAGTGATGCTGTACGTGAGGGCGTTATAGCGGGAGAAATAGCCGTTGGAACAACAATAGACTTCTACGGATATATAGCTATGAAGGCGAATCCAGCCTGTGAGTACGTAGTGCCGAGCGGTCAATCAATAGTCAACGCAGACCCAATAGCTCTCGTAAAGAACGCTCCACATAAGGAGGCTGCTCAAGCATTCATACTGTGGGTGCTCTCTCCAGAAGGCCAGAAGATATGGCTTGATCCAAGTATAAACAGAATGCCTATAAACCCTGAGGTCTTCAATACACCAGAGGGTAAACAGAGAAGCGACCTTAAGAAGGCCTATGATAGCCTTGAAAGCGTAAGTGCTATTCCGTTTAATGATACACTTGCCCTAGAGACAGAAGTTACGATGCAATATTACTTTAAGGCGACACTAGTAGACACACACGATCTACTGCACTCAGTATGGATACAGCTTGTTGAGGCAAAGAAGAGCGGTAAGATAACAGATGAACAATTTGAAAGCCTAAAGAACAAACTTACTGAGCTCTTAACGTTTAAGGATCCAAGGACTGGACAAACTGTGAAGTTCACCCTAGAGTGGGCGAAGGAGAACAATGAGTATGTGAAGAAGAACCCAGATGATTACTTGAGAATTTGGAGAACTGCTGCAGAACAAAAGTATAATGAAGTACTAAATGAGCTTAAGTCCATCACTGGGTGAACACTAAGATGGCTACAGTAGTTAAGAAAGTGAGACACAGGAAAATCTTGGAAAACATCTTTGGAATACCACACTTTGATCTATTCGCAATAGTTTCCTATGTCATTCCCCTTGCCTATATATTTATTTTTCTTATAGTTCCCCTTGCTGAGATGCTAAAGATAGCGTTCACATACAACGGCGCATTCTCTCTTCACTGGTTTAAGAGCATATTTTCTCAAGAGTTCTATATAAGTCCCAAGCCACAGGGTTCCCTTTATGTTGACACTCCTCAGTATATATACGTAGAAGGCCTAGACTTTGGCGTGATCTTAAACTCTCTTATTGTTGCTATGTTTGTTACTCTGCTTGCCACATTAATTGGAGTTACGCTTGCTTACGTCATGTACAGGTACACGTTTCCTGGTAAGAGCATATTTAGAGTCCTGCTTATAGTTCCTCTCTTAATGACGCCTTTTGTTAACGCTTATGTTGTCAAGTTAATATTTAGGGAGAATGGCATCTTTAACTGGATTCTTCACGATCTAATAGGGATACTCCCAAAGCCCATAAGAATAGATGGCCTTGTGGGAGTGATGATAGCACAGGCTATAGCCTACTATCCAATAGTATATCTTAATACTTATGCAAGCTTTGTGAATATAGACCCCTCCCTTGAAGAACAGGCAGAAAACCTTGGAAGCAGAGGGTTTAAATTACTCAGGACAATAACGCTCCCATTAGCTCTTCCGGGAATAGCAGCAGGAGCTACACTTACATTCATATTTTCTCTTGAGGACTTGGGAGCCCCTATAGCATTTCATTCGGCATCTATTGCTAAAAAGCTGATAACATATCAGATATATGATAAATTCCTGAGTGAAACTGGTTATAGATCCCCAGAAATAGCAGCGCTTGCGATAATTCTCCTAGCGCTGTCTCTCTTAGCATTTGCTCTGATAAGGAAGTATGTGAGCCTCAGGCAATATGCGATGATGAGCAAGGGAGGGCGCTGGTATGTAAGAACTGTAAAGCCTAAGTGGTGGCAATATGTAATCATATATACAATAGTTCTTCCCTTAGTACTCTTTACAATAACCCCACAAATTGGAGTAATCCTTCTAGCATTCTCTAAGGAATGGTCTAGAACCCCATATCCAAGAGGTTTTACCTTACAGCATATCTCTCAGATAGCTCTAGATCCAAGCGTTAGAAGGTATGTGATTAACAGTATAACATATGCGTTCACAGCAATACTGATAATTGTAGTTATTTCCGTAATGGCCTCTTACGTGTCTAATAGGTTCCGTGGGGTGCTATCACCAATTGTTGAAGCATTAACAGTATTCCCTCTAGCAGTTCCTGGTATAGTAATAGCAATAGGTTATTTCTACTTCTTCGCAAGTATAACCCCTAAAACTTCAGTATTAAATCCTCTCTCTGTTAGTTTTAATCCGGGACCAATACTTATAATAGCGTATAGTATAAGGCGTATGCCATTCACAGCGAGGTCAATATACGCAGGAATACAACAGGTTCATGCATCCCTTGAGGAGGCTGCTATGAACTTAGGAAGCACTAGATGGAGGGCTGTTATGGGGATCCTAGTGCCTCTTATTGCCATGAATGTATTAGGAGGTGCTATGCTGAGTTTCGTATATGCAATGAGTGAGACAAGTGTGAGTATCACAATAGGATCTCTAGAGATGTCTAAGGCGCCAATGACTGCATATATGAGAGACCTTATAGTAAGTGCCGCTGGATCTGCTCACATGGCCGCAGCCCTTGGGTTTATCCTCATAGCTGTGCAGATTAGTGCTATTATCCTCTCTACAATAATAACAAAACAGAGATACGCGTTCATAGGCATAACTTAAGGGTGATAACCTTGGTAACTGTAAAAATAGATAGAGTTGTCAAGAGGTTCGGAGAGATAGTAGCCCTTAAGGGTGTTTCATTAGAGATAAAGCATGGAGAACTATTCACACTTCTAGGACCATCTGGTTGTGGGAAGACTACACTTTTAAGGATAATAGCTGGTCTTGAATACCCTGATGAGGGCAGGGTATACTTTGACGGAAGTGACGTTACAGACCTAAAGACATACGAGCGTGGGGCTGTTCTTGTGTTCCAGAACTATGCATTATGGCCTCATATGACAGTTTATGAAAACATAGCATATGGCCTTAAAATAAGAAAGATTCCAAGGGATGAGATAAAGGAGAGAGTAAAGAGAGCTTTAGAGCTCGTTAAATTAGAAGGGTACGAAGATAGATATCCAACTCAGCTCTCTGGGGGACAACAGCAGAGAGTAGCCTTAGCAAGAGCTCTAGCTGTCCAGCCAAAGCTTCTGCTTCTGGATGAGCCATTAAGTAACCTTGATGCAAAGCTAAGGATAGAGATGAGAAGTGAGATAAAGAGAATACAACGAGAGCTTGACATAACGGTCATATACGTTACTCATGACCAAGAGGAGGCTATGGCACTCTCCGATAGGGTTGCAGTCATGAACTTTGGGGTCATTGAGCAAGTGGGAACTCCTAGGGAGATTTATCAAAGGCCTAAGACAAAGTTTGTGGCAGATTTCATGGGCAAGAACAACATATTGCCCGCTAAGATATTGGAGATAAAGAATGGAAGGGCTACGCTAGAGGTTCTAGGGCATCGCATATCTGGCATTCCCGCAGAGAACATCTTAGGAGACTACTCTGATCTTTATTTCTCTATAAGACCAGAAAAGGTATCACTCACACCATTCGAAGGCGCTCAAGCGTTTGAAGGACGAGTGGATCTTGTGGAGTATTATGGGTTCTTCGTAGAAATAGTTATTAAAATTAAGGACGTGTTCTTCTTTGTTAGGGTACCAGATCTTAAGGAGCCATTAAAGCAGGGAGATAACATTAAGGTTTACTTTAACCCGAGAGATGTGATACTCCTTCAGGAGTAATGCTTGATGCAGGATGATGAGGATGGCCGCTACTGATGTGTGATGAGCTGCTGGTTTTCTGACTGCTTACTTCCTTATTTATCAGGGAGGATCTAAATGGAAAAAATATATGCAAGCCTAATATCTGGGGGAAAGGACTCTGTATATGCTACGTATCTTGCAATAAAGAGTGGAATAAATGTAATATATGGAATAAATGTTATCCCTAAAAGAGATGACTCATACATGTTTCACTATCCTAATGCACATCTAGCTCCAGTAATTACTGAGGCCATAGGACTTAAGCCTGTAATTTTAGAGGTTTCTGGAGAGAAGGAGAGGGAAGTAACTGAGTTGAGGGATTTCCTAAGGGATTTGCATGTGCATGGGATCATTGCGGGAGCATTAGCATCTAGGTATCAGAAGGAAAGACTTGAACGAATATGCAAGGAGCTTAACATAGAGCTATATGCACCTCTCTGGGGAAGGGATCCCATAGAGCACCTTAAGGATATCATCTCCGCTGGTTTTAAGATCATAATAGTGGGGGTGTATGGCTTAGGACTTGAAGATCTTCTTGGAGTGGAGATAGACGAGAATGTCATTGAAAGGCTCGTTTACATTAGCAGACGCTATGGAATACATGCAGCTGGTGAAGGTGGAGAGTTTGAGACATTAGTTATTGATGGACCAATTTTTAGAAGGAGGATAATAATAGAGAGCTATAATATCCGCAAGGGGCTTAGTTGGGCTTATATGATAATAAATAAATACAAAGTTATTGAAAAGTGAGGAGTTAGTGATGATGTGGGTAACACATGTTGTCTTTGGATTGCTTCTTTATATTATTGCTGTTCACTTAGGATTTCTCCCATATGAGAC
Organism: Thermoplasmata archaeon; assembly: GCA_003663585.1. Classification (GTDB taxonomy): domain Archaea; phylum Thermoplasmatota; class B47-G6; order B47-G6; family B47-G6; genus B47-G6. The sequence goes on along the minus strand of QMTU01000057.1, from coordinate 778 downwards.
AAGCTATTTCGTTATTGTAGGAATTGCCTCACTTATCCCAGATATAGATCATCCCGGGTCAAAGATTTCAAAACTATTAAGGCTTAAAAAGATTAGTGAAAAGCTTACTCATAGAGGTTTTTTACATAGCGCATATCCTGCTCTTTTATTATTTCTTGGAGCATATCTCCTAGCGTGCTATTCTGGATTTTCTGAGAAGGCGATTACTGTAGGAGTGCTTCTAGTGATTGGATATGTATCTCATTTAGTCCTTGACTCCCTTAACCCAACAGGAGTTAAGTGGATATATCCAAGAGCTAAGGTAAGGGGGCCCATAAAAACTGGAAGTTACGGTGAGCTTGCTATACTTTTTATAGTATCATATGCACTATCAATATTATTCTTCTCATCAGTTCTTAGAATGTTAATAAACAAGGACACATTGCTTATGGCATTAGGGATTTCAATAATAATTTCAGCAGCTATGGGGGGAGAAGTTATTTTCAGGAGAAGCTAGTCATGCGTTGCTCCTCTTCCCGGCTATGACTAGCTTTTGCTAACCATAGTCGGGACTCATTGTCACCGCGATCTTCCCTCTCTGCCATACGCCATTTGGGAGCACGGCTCTTGCCTTTATGGCCTTCATCAGGCTCTCGTGGGGCACGCGGACCCCACACATCTCCCGTTTCTCCTCTCCCTCCCATCAGGTCTTTAGTCTCACCTTCACTTGGGAGAGAGCTCTGAGCTGCCTCGCCAAGCCTATAGAGCTTTTCCATATATAAGCACAACACTATAAAAC
>QMTU01000056.1 GCA_003663585.1 Thermoplasmata archaeon | reverse complement strand
TAATTGTTCTCCCACCTAGTTGATTTTCTCCTCGGCAGATTATCTAATGACCTTTAAGCTCGCTCTCTAGGACATATATCTTCTCCATGGGTAATTTAACTTTATCTAAAACTCTTGGAGAAAACGCCATGATATCCTTAAAGTACTGCGACCTCGTCGAGACTGTCGTATAGATCTTCTTTGCTCTCAATCTCCTAGCCTCCTTCATTATCCTCAGATAAGGAGACATCCTGGAGAATATTGCCCTTGACAGGTTCTCAGGACCTTTGAAGTATGGAGGATTGCACACTATGACGTCAAAGGGCCCTTTAAGACCTCTCGCAAAGTCCGTGAGGATTACATCTACATGCGCTCTATTCCTTTGAATATTTATAAGGGCACATCTTGCGGCTCTTTTGTCTATTTCAGTGGCCACAACGTAGTTCCCAAGCTTCTCGAGGAATATTGATAAAAGACCTGTACCACATCCTATTTCAAGAACCCTACTTCCTTTTACATCTAGATTTCTCATGAGGGCAATTGTTGACTTAGATATTACAGGGTCAAAGACTCCAGGAAGGACAATGATGTCTATGTCATTCACTCTGTACTTTCTAGTGATTCTAAGCTTTTCTGTGAGCTTAAGGTATAACGCAAGGGCATAGCCAAGGAACATAATATCACTTGACTTCAAGTGGAGAACACGCTTCTCATTAGGAGAATAATCTCCTTAATGGTTACTACTTTAAATATGAGGGAGTACATGAGCACAACTACTGAGAGCGCTATGAGACCTCCCATTACTGGGTGAATTTGCGTTGAGACCATTACTCCAATGCCAGCCCCCAAACATGTCCCGGCAAGGGCTATTAACATGTTCTTCAAGAGCCAAGTTATTTTGAGGCCTATGAACACGTAAGTTAGAGCTATGGCGTATGTAAGTATAAGCGCTATTGCAATACTTATTTCCCTTGTCCCCTCAAGCCTAGTGAAGGCATAGAGAAATACAAAGAGTGACGCTATCATAGTAGCTCCCAATATTGCGATTTCCCTGTTCTTCCCTTTGTAATTTAGCTCTGTGATGACGTTAGATACTGAAGTTATGAGAACTGCAACGGGCGTTAGCATTGTCAATGTCCTCCAAGCGTGGGCCATTTCTGGCTTTATTATCGAGAGTATCCACCAGGAAGCCGCGCCCACAGGAGCTGCAAGTGCACTTGTTATAAATAGCCCATATCTTAGGCTGTGAACGTAAACCTCGGAGTTCTTAGCCACTGACTGGGGAAGGGCCACTGTGGAAAAGACTCCAGCGAAGCCTGAGATTGCGAGCATTATCATGAGGGATATGTACGTCATTCCAACAAGGGCTGGGTTGCTTGTAAAGAACGCAAGCAGTACTGTGCCAAGGTTACTTATTATTACGCCAAAGACTTTCTGAGGCAAATTTGCCACGCCTACCCTAAGAGCTTCTCTAAAAAGCTGAAATGACCTCATTCTAATCGTGTAGATACTCCTCACGTAGAGGGCTCCTAGGGCTGCACCTATTACTGCCGGTATAGAGAAGGAAAGCAGTATTATTATGCCGTTTATGATCCCTATAATAGCTGCTGATACTATTATTACTGCTACCTTTAGGGTGCTTGTTATTATCCTTATGAACATTACCTTCTTGCTCTCCCCCGCGCCAACTAGAGCCACTGAGAGCAAGTTTCCAAACACGAAGAGGGGATACACTGCTGCAAGTATCATTATGTACTGCCTGTACTCCTCTCCGTAAAGTCCTCTTCCCTGCCATATGACAAGGGCTATTGAGGTTAACGCTGCAGAAAATGCCACAATCATGAGGGACGCTGAGAATATCTCGTTCTTTATCCTAGAAGATCCGTACTTTAGGACTGAAATGTCCATGCCTAGAGTGAGCACCCCTGAGAGCATCATGATAAGGGAGGAGGCCGTGGTCGCGTATCCCACGTCCTCAGCCGTTGAGAGCCTGGAGGCAATTATCCAAAAGAGGAGAGACATGAGGTTCATGTAAAGCGTACCTATCATGAGCCAGAAGGATTTTCTGAACAAGTCTTTCTCTGCATCTCCAAGCTTTTCCATGCTGTAGCCCCCAGAATGCAGCACTAAACAAGCATCTTATATAATTGTTTCCTTATTTATAATTTTAAGCAATCGTTCAAACGTCAGGACATGACCTCGCTGAAGACAATTGCTGGGGGCGAAATTGTGTCCCCTAGGTATAGACGTCCTAAGGCTAGAAAATATGGAAAGTACGCCCTTAGCCCAAGTGAAAGAGCTGCAGTATACTATAAGGGAAGGCCTATAAAGTTAAGGGACATAATTCCATATTTTCTGCCTGCAATATCTCTCATTCTAGCGCATTTTGTCTTCACCTCAGATTTAGGAGTCTTTCTCACAATAGTAGCCCTAATACCTATATACGCCATAATGAGGTATGATGCGAGGATAATAGGGGGATATGCCATAGGAATGCTTATAGTAGCTGCCATAATACTTGGAGTCTATAACAACGAGGACGCCGCAAACTTAGCAGCGATCTACGCATACTGGCTCCTCGTTGACACAGTAGTATGTGAGATAATAGAGTACATTAGGGAAGGTCGATCAAAGAGTGAGGAGGGTAGGGCTCCTGGTTAAAGTGGCCCTACAACGTAGGTGAGCACTTTAACGTCGAAGTTTCCTGGAACAAGAGTGTATAAATACTTTCCATTGGAGATCTCCTGTCCAAGTACATCCTTGCTAGGATCTAGAGTCCTTGCCAAGTAGTGCCCCACTGTTGAGGAGTAAAGGGCCAGTAATCCCTCATCCCTCATGTCCAGAAGATACAGAGTGTAATACTTTCCATTTTTTGTATAGTAATTAGTCACAAATAGATGCACTTTTTCATCCTCCTGCTCATATAGTAGGGAAACCGTTATCATTGCACTTTTGGTAAGACCTTTAACGCTAGAGAAGGCATTTACAAGGGATTGCACGCACGGGCTGTCAACACTTCTGTAAACGTACTCTCCTAAAAAATAAGTGTCTGAAATCTCTCCTACTAGTTTCTTGTTCAATAGCTCTAGAAGGCGCTCTCTATACATTGTTCCGTTGTGCACTATCCACATATCGTACTCCTTTCCGGAAAGGTGAAATGGATGCGCGTTATGGACGTTTCTTCTTCCATAAGATGCTGCTCTGGAGTGCATTACGATGATGTACCTCTCAGAGCCCCTTATAATCTCCTCTAGCTGTTTTACTCCCATGACGTCTGAGAATACAGGAGCTGCACTTTTATACATGACAACGCTTATAGGTCTTTGATCATCTCTGAAAGTCATTGCAACATAGCCCCAGCCATCCTTATGACTTTTTATTCTTTCACTGAATATCTCTGACTTACTTGCAGAGATGAACGCTCTAAGGACGTCTATTGCCATATCAGAGGAGCTCTTATCTCCTAGTATGACCGCGATTCTGCACACGACTTTCACCCTTTAAAAAGCATCTCATAGAGGAAGGGCTGTATGAGGAATATAAGAGTTCCCCTGCCAGGATCAAGAGACTCTACCTCTACTCCAGCAGCACCTCCAGCCTTTATCTTTATATTGCCTCCACCAATAATCTCTGAGACTATCCTTTCTATAGACGGACTGTGACCAACTAGAATGTCTCCGTCAGAAAGCTCTAGAGATTTTATGGTCTCCACTGAAGCCTTCTCAGGAGCTAATGCATCTGTTTTTGTAATATCACCACCAAGATGCTCACGTAAGAGCTCTGCTGTTTGAACAGCCCTCTTTAAGGGGCTTGTGTAAATTCTCTTTGGTTTGATCTCAAGTATGCTCGAGAGGGCTTTTATATCGTCAATTCCCTTATCAGTAAGTCTTCTATCCTCATCTTTTATTTTCTCAGATAATGGCTCTGCTTTTCCATGCCTTACAAACACTATGAGCACATACACCACCTCTTAGACTTTAGAATTGACGTTCAATGGTATTTTTAATAATTAACCAAAACTGGACATTATGTTTAACATTCCACAAGATAATATTTTAAGTGCCTATTTCAGCTTATAGGGCTCCTTGCCCTTTAAGGGAGAAGGCCTTAGTAAGACCTCAAGCGAAGTTAACCTTTCTTAAGTCCAAGGGCAAAGCCTGCTGCAAATCCTGCTGTTGTTGGTATTGATGCAACGACGTTGTTGTATATCGCTGATGAATAGCCCATAGCGGCATTGACTATAGACTCTGCCCATGAGAGAAGCTTATCGTAGTGGATCTCTATTATCCCTACGTACTCAAAGTAGAAAATGCCTAGGAGAAATATTCCCAGAACTATAAGCGCAAGCTTGAAGACTTTCTTCAAGGCGTAGCCAACTGCAAACCCTATTATGCCCGCAATGCCTATTGTGGCTAAGAGCTTTGTCACCGCAGCGCTAACTGGATCCAAAAGATCACCTCCCTTACAGGAAGTTCTTTTCCTTGAGCTCTCTTAGCCACCTTTCATAGTCCTCCTTTGTCATCTCAAGTACCTCTAGAGCCCCCTCAAACGTCCATCCAGCACTCATGAGGACCTCCAAGGCCTTTATCTTCGCGAGCTTTCTAAAGGGATCCCTCTCGATGAGCTGTTTTCTCTCCATCTTATGCACCCATTTTAAATGTTGTCTTTGCTCATTTAAATATTTTCATAAATGGCTCTTCTAACTAGTAGAGCTTTATCCTTAAGGACAAGAAGAGATTAAGCGATCCTGAGCTCTTCTATAGAGACTCCTCTGGACTTTCTTATAAGGACTATAGCGGTTATTGTTAGAAAGACCATCCACAGGACTATCGCCGCTAGTGCCGCTCTTAGGCTCATGGTATTGACGTTCTGGTTGTGAACATATGACATCATGAGCCACTGTATATATCCACTCCCGGGAGGTATCTTGCCCAGCGAGAAGTATATGACGAATCCTGCTAGGGCATTAAATGGATAGATGTATGGGAATACATCGCTAAGCTTTGTGAATACTGATCCATAGGAGACAAATGCCAATATTAGTGGAATCATGCTAAAGATATTCATGAGCTTTGGTCTTTTTGTGAGTATCGCCAGATATCCTAAATTTATAGAGATTAGGTATGAAAACGCTCCAAATGCAAGAAGCGTTAGGAACAATCCTAATGCATTTTTCGGAACTACTAGCACCCCGTATCTCATGTATCCAACGCCTATTGCTGAAAGTATTATTATGGAGACACATATCACGAAGACCACAGTGGACGATATGAAATCCTCTAGGAAGAACCTTCTAGGAGAGAGTCTTCCAAACTTCGTCACGTATCTCACGGAGATTGATGACGCGAATATTCCGCTTGTTATGCCAATTGCCACGCTTCCAAGCGTTATCAAGCTAAGGGATGAATATGCAACAGAAATGTATGCCTTAACAACTTCCTCGTAATATGGCATTCCCTTATAGGAGAGTATGTCTGATCCAAAGACGTAGAACCACATGAAAACCCAGAACTCTACAAAGAGTATTGCCCATCCTATAAGCTCTGGCGTTGTGAGGAGTCTCTTGACCTTGTAAAGCACGTACTTTGTCAAGGTGATCACCTCAACAGGAGTTCATATACCTTATCAAGGCTTATGAGGTCCGTTAAGCTTCTGCCCTCTCCTTCCTTGATTAGACTTATAGGCCCTCTTGAAGTCTCTATTGTAAGAATTGCT
>QMTU01000055.1 GCA_003663585.1 Thermoplasmata archaeon | reverse complement strand
GTAGGGAGTATGGCATTTTATCCAAAGCATGCAGGAGACACCATAAAGGGCGCCATTGAGTGGTATGACGACAGGGCATGTGTCAGAAAGGGAAGGTGGCTTGGAACAAGGTTTCCACTCGACGAGTCCTGGATTATAGAGCCTATATCGGACTCAACATTATATCCTGCGTACTACATAATAGCAAAATACGTTAACCTTGGGCTTATACGTGAGGAAGATTTAGACGATGAAGTGTTCGACTACGTGTTTTTAGGAAAAGGCTCTCCAAAGAAGGGCTTAGAGGACGTCATAGAGGCTATGAGAAAGGAGTTCCTGTACTGGTATCCCGTTGACATAAATCTAGGTGGTAAGGAACACATGACCGTACATTTTCCAGTTTACATAATGAACCATGTAGCAATACTCTCAATGGAGCACTGGCCACGAGGAATATTCGTTAACTGGTGGGTTGTTCAGTCTAAAACTACAAAAGAAAAGCTCTCAAAGTCCAAGGGTGGAGCAGAGCCTGCTCCAAAGATTGGCGAGAGATACGGGATAGATGCCATAAGGCTCTACTATTGCCATGAGGCATCGCCTCACGACGACATGGAGTGGTCTTTTGAGAGGCTTGAGGACTACACTAAGAGGATAAAGTACATATGGATGCTCTTCCACAAAATGCTCTCCCTTAATGGGTCTAATGTAAAATTCATAGACAGGTGGATTAAGTCAAGGATAAACACTAGAATAGAATCAATAGTGAAGCGTCTGGACAGCCTTGACATAAGAGGAGCTGCATCAGAGATATTTTATGGAATCCCAGACGACATAGAGCACTATCTTAAAGAAGGTGGAAATAACAAGGAGACAGCAAGATACGTCCTCGAGAGATGGATTAAGCTCATGGCCCCCATTACACCTCACATAGCTGAGGAGCTATGGTTCCTTCTTGGAAATGAGAAGTTCGTCTCCTTAGAGAGCTATCCTGAAGTCGAAAGCAAAAGCATATCCAGAGACATAGAGATCGGAGAGGAGATAATAATTAGACTAGTTGACGACATACAAGAGATTATAAAAGTTACGGGAATCACTCCAAGGAAAGTATATGTATACATTGCTGACGAGTGGAAGTATGAGGCGCTTAAGGCTCTGTATAACTCTAACTTTAACATTGGAAAGGTTATAAAGGAGTTCATAGGAAGGGTTCAGGACAAAAAGGTAGTTCCAAAGGTAGTACAAGATCTTAGAAAGCTATCATTTGACGTTCCAGAGGACCTCGTCAAAGGCGTTGTTGAGGGCTTCAGAGAGGAGAAAGTATTCAAAGGAGAGGCTAAGAGAATCGAGGAGAAAATTGGAGCAGAGATAATAATACTCTCAGAGAGGGAGTCAAGAGAAGATCATAAGCAAAAAGCCACAAAAGCCCTTCCATTAAAGCCAGCAATAGTCATTGAGTAATTCTCTGTTCCAAACTTTACTTTTTAGTACAAAATAAAACAAGCCTTTCCCTCTATGGTAGTGAGGAAAGTCAGATACTCTGCTTAAATGTTTAGACCTAGGGATCGTGCTTTTAGTAGTTCTAAACGCGTGTTAAGGCATTATAGTGTTTTAACTTCTGCTGATTCATTTCTAAAAGACAAGATATTTTTGACGATGGTGTGTAATTTAACTTAAATATACTCTCCAACAAACTATAATAGTAGTCATGTTCCATTTCAATATCCTTATAAGGGGCGTGATGACTGTGGACTACATGAGATTCCTGTCATCACGAAGCAATTGGATAGAAAAGTCATTACTGGCAGACATCATGAAAAAGGCGTCAGATTTAAGAAAAAGCGGTAAAAAGCTAATATTCCTATCAGCAGGTGATCCAGATCCAAATTTGATACCAAGAGAAGAGCTTGCAAGAATTGCCATGGAGGTTCTTTCAAATGAGCCAAGATCAGTCTTGTACACTCCTGTTAATGGAATCCCCGAGCTCAGAGAGGAACTCTCTAAGTTTTTGAGGAGATATGATGGAATTGACGTCCCTCCAGATAACATAATAATTACAGTTGGGGGGACAGGAGCAATAGATCTGCTAGGGAGGGTACTCATAGATCCTGGGGATATAATCATCACGGAGAATCCCAGCTATATAAACACGTTATTAGCATTTAGACAGCTAGGAGCAAGAATTATAGGGGCTCCCATGGACGATAAGGGATTAATTCCAGAAAAGGTTGAGGAGATAATAAATAGGGCAGAGGAGGAAGGCAAGAAGGTAAAGCTAATATACACAATTCCAACGGGTCAAAATCCTATGGGCGTAACTATGAGCGAGAGTCGCAGAAGGGAGCTTCTAGACATTGCATGCGACTACAACTTATTGATAATGGAGGACATGGCGTACAATTATCTAATATATGAGGACATTAACGTAAGAACGCTGAAGTCTCTTGACAGGGAGGGAAGAGTAATATCCGTGGGAACTCTAAGTAAGGTTTTAGGGACGGGATTTAGAGTAGGGTGGATCATTGCAGAGGACGTGATACTTCAAAAAGTGCTTATGGAAAAACAGCCCATAGACTTTTGTGCGCCTGCAATATCACAGTTTATAGCACTAGAGTACCTAAGAAATGGATTATTTGAGAGATATCATATAAAAGTAGCATTACCGGCATACAGAAGAAAAAGAGACGCGCTTATAAGAGCTCTAGAGGAGAACTTGCCAGACTTACGATTTACAAGACCTGTAGCTGGAATGTTCTCTATGTTAAGTCTTCCAGAGGATGTAGATGGCGTAAAATTTGCGGAGAGACTTATGACTTCCCAGGGTGTTGTGGTGGTGCCAGGAGCGCCATTCTACACAGATAACACAGGGCTAAATACCATAAGACTGAACTTCTCAAGACCGAGCGTTGAGGAAATAGAGAACGGCATTAAGATGTTATCAGAGTACTTGAGGAAGTTGAGCCTTTGACAAAAACAGAAAGCAAGCCCGCCTTTTAGGGCGGGGATCAGCTTTTCCTTAATTTCTTAATCCATCGTCGCTTAAAGTGCGAGGATTCTTAGCGACATTTATTCCTAGTTAGTTTAGTATAAGTAAGGATACCTCTTTGATATGAAAACTTCTCTTAACCATAATTTATAGCAAGGACACTCCCTTGGGAGGGATAAAACTTCCACTCTCTGGGTCAGTGAGAACTCAACTATCCTTGAGATGGACTCCTTAAGGCATGAATCACAGCCCCTAAGGCCCTCCTTTTTGAGCTTTTTCATAGGGTAAGATACTATTACTTTTTCAGGCCTTTCAACTTTGACCCTCTTGAGAAGTACAATGAGAGTGAACACCCAAGGAGGCCTGTAAAGCCCTTTTCGATATAAATCCTCTACAATAGTGTACGGCTGTATAACTGTAGGGTTTACAGAGACCCTATCTGAAAAGTTTAGCGCAAAGAGAGCAGAGTTTATGCCCGTTTTAAGTGCGTAAAACTCTGAGACAAAAGGAGGCTTTAGTAAAATATATGTTTTTAGAAGAAAACCATGTTTTTTTACTCTTTTAGCTGCTGTCACATAATCCTTAATGGAAAATCCCTTATTTATGAGCTTCCTAAGTATTTGTTCGTTTGAGCTTTCAAGGCCTATGCTTATTTCAATTCTTATATTAAACTTATCGGATAGCCTACTCAAAATCTTCAGCGTTTCATCCTTAACGAACTCAGGTCTGGACTCTATGGAAATTACCTTTGCATCAGAGAACGCTGAGAGCACATCCTCATACACATCATATGGAATCTCCTTCGGATCTAGAAAACTACCAGATGTGAATATTTTTACATATGGTTCTCCAGAGTATTCTTCGCTTAAATATTTTATCTGGGCTCTTAGCTCGCTAGGATCAAGGTCTCTTATGTAGGCATCTTTTATATATCCGCACATAGTACAGCCGCCTGTAAGAGCCCAGTAGCATCCTCTGGTTCTAAGAATTCCCACAAACGCTCGCACTATCTGACCATCTAGGTGATCTTCCTCCCTCCAGTAAGCTACAGGTCTCTTTGGATTATATCTTCTTGCAGATTCCTTAGCTTTATCTCTCAAAAGCCTTAAGAGCTCATACATGATGTCTCACCTTAATGCCGAGACCTCTTGATGCCTCCCTAAGAATCCTGCCTTGTAGTCTGGCAATACCTACTGCTCTAAGCTCCCCCTCGTGAAGAACTACTACCTCATCCCCTTCTCTTATTCTCTCATCTGCATCCACAATCCCCGCACAGAATACAGAGCCCTTAGGGACAAAATCATCTATCTCTACCCAGAACATCTTTGACCTGACTAACATCATGGCTCCATGCATGCTGAGGGAGTAATAGCCTCTTCTAGGATCAAAACTTGCAACCTGAAAACCTCCTTTAAATAGCCTTGAGTTTGGGAGATCACGCCCTCTTATAGAGTCAAACGTTATGTTTCTATAGGCGTCCATGAACTGATAGGAGAGGACGCCTATGGCACTCTCCTTAAGGTACTCCTCTCTAGTGACATACTCTAAGCTTTCAAGAGTTTCGTTAAGGGTATTAGCTAATAGTTTTAGGGAGATATCATCAGTTATTTTCCTGTTTGGCGGTGCTGTAAAGATAACGTCTCCGAGCTCAGATAGAAACTCATAGTCCTCAGGAACGTGTGCTAGTATTGCATCATAGTTGCCTTTTTTCACTATAGACCTTAAAAGGCGCAGTATTAATTTTACCTCCTCCTCTGACCACGATCCTGTAACAGGAACATCATAGTTCTGCGCGGGATATACGTACTCGAGTTCTCTAGGAACAGCACCCAAAGGGGAGGTCACAATAACTTCATGAACTGCATACTTGTTTTTAACAGTGAACAGCGCCCTCTTTAAAGCCCTATGGGTCTTTGACTTGGAATATGGCTTTTTATGTGAGCATGGAATTAATAATAGGACTCTTTTTGTCCTTGGAGGCTTATAATACTTTTCTATCCTTTCAGTGAATCGTCTAACATCAGGTCTGAGAATAGCCTCCTCAAACACTGTCATTAGTGTCTTCTCTTCACTTAATACAGGATATCCTCTCTCAAGCTCTTTGTAGTGTTCCCTTTCTCCTATCTTCAGAAGTGACGCGTTGTACTGCGACTTCCTGGCTACAATCTCGAGATAATCTCGAAGTCTCCTTCTGTCTATAAGCTTACGAACAATTTTGGAGACCTTCAAAAGACGCTGGATTATACGCTCCCCTCTAGGCATATTAATCAGGAATGCATCATCAACCAAATCTACTCCAAAATAGTATAACAAGGGCACACTTTCCGGCTTGAAGTGTCCGGAGACATAGAGAATCGCGTCGTCTCTCATAAGCTCCCTGATGCGTAGGATTGTAGCTAGGGTTCTTCTATAGCTTATGGATACGTCTCTGGTGAGTATCGTGAAAACAAGGTCTAGATCCTTAAGATTGTCATCATCCTTAGGCTGTCCAAGGATAATCCCAACGTTATCTCTTTTAATGACCTTATTTTCATAGACAATGTAATCTGCCCTTGGAAACATTATGGGAGCCTTGTCGTGAACCTTATAGGATGTTGCAAATGAGAATAAGTCCCCAGGAACCCCTTCATTAGAGATTCCACTATAAACTACAACATTTGGCGTCTCAAAGGTGATATCCTCTTTTTCTCCCTTTATCCTTACTATGAGGTGTCTAGCAAGCCCATGTTGGGCCTTTGGCTCTATGATCATGTGCGCGTCACCC
>QMTU01000054.1 GCA_003663585.1 Thermoplasmata archaeon | reverse complement strand
TCAATGATCTCCCTTGTGACCTTAGTAGCGCTTCTTACGATTAAGGCGTCAAAGTCCTTTATTATATGTTTTAGCTCATCAGCGTCATAATGATGAACAACAACACTAAAACCAGCATTCTTTAGGATTTTAATTCCTTTCTCAGAGATTTCATCATTTATGAGTACTTTAAACTCTGTCATAGAGGACACCTCCTGCATGTTGAGCTATATGTAGTATCTTTGATAAAGAGAATATCTTACTTGTTTAAAAATTGTTTTAGCATTTTTATTGTGCGTATAGCACAGATTTTCTTTTGTAATGATTTTCGGCTCATACATTTATTTTTAAGGATTTTGGTGTACAAAAACACATGGATACATACAAATGCTTATGAGCACTCACAAAGACAAAAAACAGTTACAAAATTACTATCGAAAAGGTCTCGCCTTTTAGGGCGTGGAGGGAGTCAAAAACGGCGCTGCGATTTTCAAAGAAATATAAGCCTAACATTGAGCTAAGGACAAAGTATAGTAATTTATATAATAAGCGATAAGGGCAATAAGCACATTATAAGCACTACCTGTAACAAGATTAGTATCAAAACTCTTTTTGACGTTTTTAAAGAGTGATGAAGTAATGACAGCCAATTATTCCCTAAAATCTTCGTCTTATGAGATATCTTTCTATGTCCAAAAATTGCATGAGATAGATTTCTTTCAAGCATCCTGATCATGTCATTAATAACGTCTTTAAAGTCCTCAAATCGTGTAGTATCCCCAATCATATAGTAATCTCCAAGGGGTGTTGCTTTCTCGTGGCTATCTGTGGTAGAGATTATAGGTTCATACCCCTTGTCCTTAAGATATTTGATTAATGACGTCTTAAAACTCCACTCCATGTTATTGCCATCAAAGTCCAAGATAAGTATTTTCAACTGGCCTATCTTAAAGAGGATAGCGTGAACTCCACCAGAGTATATATCTGTAAAATTACCCTCGGGAAGAAAACTTGCATAAGATACTTCTGCCTGGACGTACTTAATCTTCTGCACAGATTCTATAGCGCTCTCTATAAGGCTCTTTAATATCTGAAAATCCCTTCTTGTGAAGTCACGCAGCTTGTTGTGAGATCCTCTACTTACATGAAGGTCTACAATGCACAGATCCTTTCTCCAGAGCATGTCCTCCAGTGGCTCTTGTGGAATATCATCATAGCCTTCTTCTAAGATGTCCACAAAGCAGATAACAAATCCTGATAAGTCCAAACAGTGCACTCTAAACTTGTCCCTCTCAATAACACAATATCGAGCCATAAGTTCTTTAGTTCTCATGTGCATTGCACTATTAACAATTCTCTTGGTGACCCTTCGAGCTCTTTTGGACGTTGAAATATTCTCCCTGTGTGTTGCAGGACCTTTAAACACGAGAACATTTTTGAGAGCTGCCAATAACATTTTAGGAATCTCTGAGCTTCCTATGCTCATAAAGGGTCCATAGTGAAAGTAATTATTTACGATCCAAAATATTTGTCCCCTATTATTTTTAAACATGAATATATCAGAAAACACTCTCTTCTCTTCGCTTATTATATCCTGAATGTTCTCTAAGTACTCAAAACTTCTTGAGAAAGTGCTAAAGTATGCCCTCGCTATATCCTTTGTTTTGACAAAAAGAAACCTTGTTTCTAGATTGCTTGCAATAATTATGTTTGGAATCGCTAGAAGGCACATACTTATTGAAAACATCTTAAAGTCTATGTCATGAAACAATGCTCCGATCGTTATTATAGAGTGTATTGCTCCAACAGATAGTGCGTTTAACGCTGAGAATGAGGAGTAGTATATAACAAGCATTGTCATGAGGATTGAGTATGGAACCCATACTGAAAGAATCTTTGAGAAGCTATTCATTTGGACTATGTAAAGGGAGTATAATATTGTAAGCGCATAGGATAGCAGAAAAAGAGAGAAAAGACCGTAGAGAAGTGACTGCTTTTTTATTACAGTTCCTTGAACTATAGGATAATCTAGAAGTAGTGAGAACAGTATAATGCCTATAAATCCTAAGGAATACCGTAAGGACAATATTATATCCCTATTTTTTATGAATATCAAAATAAATGTCAATAGAATTAGGATTATGGGGTATATGCTTTTTGTGATTCTTTGCATACCCATAATAACGGATGATATAGATTTTCCACTGCTGACCTGTTTCTTACCTATGGATATCATACTCATCAAGCTTCATGAACAAGGTATCCTTATAAATTATTTATTTCCAGTAATTTGAGAAAATGAGGTAATGGAAAAAGACCGAGAGAGATTATATCTTTGCTAGGGAAAGATACCATTCAAAACGCTCCTTTATCCATCTCTGGATTTCCTCAAGGATGTCATCTCTTCTCTTTGGCTCAAAGAGATGTCTAAACCTGTCCTGTAGTCTAAGGAACTCTTCAACAGGTTTAAACTCTCTTTTTCCTTCTGCTACAAGCTTTGTATATCCATTAAATCTAAGTTCTCCATCCTCGTACTCATAAAGTAGCCAGAATCCTGTTTCGATGGCAAGTCTTCCAAGCCTTATGGTCATATCGCTTGGGAACCTCCATCCAGGTGGACATGGTGCTAGTATGTCTATATATCTGAATCCTTTCTTCTCCTTGGCTTTCTTAACCTTTTCATATATATCGTCAGGGTATCCGACTGAGGTTGCAGCCACGTATGGAACTCTGTGCGCTATTAGTATCATGCCCATGTCCTTCATGTGTTCAGTTTTTCCAGTCCATGTAGTAGTGGTCCAGGCTCCTAGAGGGGTTGCTCCTGAGCGCTGTATTCCAGTGTTACTGTACATTTGATTATTATAACAAATATATAACACGTTATCTCCTCTCTCTGCAGCTCCAGATATTGCTTGAAGACCTATGTCATACGTGCCACCGTCTCCTGCCCATGCCAGTATTGTAACATCTTTGCCGAGGATCTCTGCTGCAGCTGCAGCACCTGAGGCCACAGAGGCTGCAGTTTCAAATGCTGTGTTAAATAAGGGGACTGATATGGCCGCCCCTGGGCCTATTCCCTGAACAACTGAAGTACAACATGCAGGCACAAACATTATGGTTTTTCTACCCAATGCCTTAAGGGTTGTTCTAAGAGCAACACCTATAGGACATCCTGCACAGGCTGCGTTGCCCTTAAGGAGTAAATCCTCCATTTTTGCAAGATCTTTCACAGTAACCATGAGGCATCACCAACCTTCTGATCCATACCAATACAGTGGGGCAAGGTCTCCTTTAATAGCCTTTTTCACAACGTTAACTATGTCTTCATAGGACACGTCAGTGCCTCCTATGCCTATGAACACGTCATTAACGTCAAGCTGCATCTTCTCAAGGAGTAGTGATTGGCCAAGATCCTGCATTATTTGACCTGATGCCCCAATAGACGATGACCTCTCAAATATAATTACCTTGCTGACCCCATTAAGGGTTTTTATAATGTCCTCTCTTGGAAATGGCCTAAAGAAGTTAATCCTGACAGTTCCTACTTTTAGACCCTCCTCTCTAAGGACGTCAGTCGCAACCTCTGCCTCCTCGCCTATTGTTCCCATACTGAGTATTGCATAGTCCGCATCATCCATTTTATACGTCTTTATTAGTCCCTCATAGTTCCTATTAAAGCGCTCATTGTATTCTCTAATAGCCTCAGCTATAACCTTCTTAGCACGTTCCATTGACTCCCACATATCCCATCGAAGCTTCATCGTATCTGCAGGAGAAAATAGGTTACCCATTATTATCGGATCATCGGGATCAAGCTTCCAAACAGGATCGTACTCAGGAAGGTATTCTCTTGTCTCCTCTCCGCATATTTCAAAGGGCATGCTAGTGTGTGTTAATACAAAGGCCTCAAGATTGACCATGGCAGGGAGCACTATCCTTTTATCCTCAGCAACTCTGTATGAGATAAGTGTAAAATCATATACCTCCTGATTATTCGCTGCCCAGCTCATGATCCATCCTATATCGCGATCAGCCATAGCATCTCCCCAGTCTGCCCATATATTCCATGGAGGTCCCATAGTTCTATTGGCAACGGCCATGACAACGGGAAGCCTTGCGTTTGATGCATACCAAAGCATTTCATGCATAAGCGCAAGTCCATGAGATGATGTTGCCGTAAAGGACCTTACTCCCATTGCTTCTGATCCTATGATAGCTGCCATAGCACTGTGTTCTGACTCAACACGTATCATCTTTGCATCCATCTGCCCATACTCTATAAACTGCGCTATCTTTTCCACAATAGTAGTCTGTGGAGTTATTGGATAAGCCGCTATGACTTTTACTTCTGCATCCTTCACAGCGTATGCAACTGCAGAGTTTCCAGTGTCTATTATAACCCTCCTTCCAGACATTACCTCTCCCTCCTCATTGTTATAGCACCTACTGGACACTCACGAGCACATACGCCACATCCTTTACAGTAGTCATAGTCTATTTTTGGCCTATCGTCCTCCAGTAATATTGACGCCTCTGGACACACGACCACACATATGTGGCATTTAACGCACTTTTCATAATTTATCTCTGGAGCAAATATCCTCCAAGATCCTGTTTTTCCTGATATTCCAATCTTTGGCTTAGAAAGAGGGAGATATTTGTTGACATCTTCAGGCAATCATGACACCTCCTTCACGGAGTCATATGCTCTAAGCACTGCCTTGGCATTTTTCTCAGCTACAGATCCCCTCCAAGACTCTTTTACAGCGTCAACAACGTTTTCTACAGGTATGCCAATGACCTTACTTACAGCTCCAAGGATTGCTGTATTCACCACTGGTATTCCTGCAATTACTAGGCCTAGATCTAAGGCTATGGAAGTACAGTCAACGCAGTATAGTTTAAACTTGTTTGTATCTATCTTTTCCTTGACTTTGTCAGGGCTTGAAGTGTTTATTATTACCTTTCCACATTCCTTTAGACCACTTGTAACATCCACTACATCTAGGAGGCTGTCATCGAGCACTACTATAGCATCTGGGTTTTTTATCATGCTATGAAGTTTTACTAGCTCCTTGCTCATTCTAAAGTACGCTACTACTGGTGCCCCTCGTCTTTCAGCACCAAAAAACGGATATGCTTGGACTCCTTTGAATCCTGCCTTGTAAGCTGCCATTGCCAAAAGTCTAGCAGCAGTTACAGCTCCCTGACCACCTCTACCATGGAATCTAATCTCTATAACGCCACTTATGCCCATCTTATCGGCACCTCGAGAGTATCGAAGGTAAGGACATACACAGAGTAACACGCAGTATAATGAGTCCTGTCAAACAATAGAATATTTCTAAGGGATTCTATATTAATCTATATTAATTATCCGTTAGCGTGACATTGGAACAAGTTAGAATAGCACTTCACAGACTATAGCATGTTATTATTATAAAAAAATGACACCCTACCTCGCTATGTTATCTTCTCAAAGTGCTTACAGAAACACTGAGAATAAGCCCTAACGAACTTATATAGCTTCTCCATACAAAATACAAGCTAATCAAGGCTATTTAAGCTCATTATCGTTAGTAATTATTTTAAAAGAGGCTTCTTCTCGACGATAAGCTGTAAAACTATTAAAGTGAGACTATTTCGTTAGATGAGTATAATAGTATTTTCGGTAATCCTAGAGACGAAACATTTAAATGAGGGAGGTATAAGATATTAAGTGAGTCGCCTCGATGACGGCAGGATAGCCAGCAGAGGCAGGATAATACATCCCTCGTAAGGCGGGCT
>QMTU01000053.1 GCA_003663585.1 Thermoplasmata archaeon | reverse complement strand
ATATGAACGTGACTGCTATGACGAGAGGAGAAACGATATTTGAGGTGTTGCCGAAGACTGCCCAAAGTGAGAAGAAACTGAGGGTGTTTATGATGAAGTGGAGAGTGAGGTTTGCTAGAAATCCGAAGTACACAAAGAGCAGTGCAAGATAAAGTCCTTGAATTGATGCCACAAACGCCTTTCCTATGCCCCAAAACCCAAGGATACTGTGAGCAATGCCAAAGCATATGCTTGAGATTAACATAATGATTATCACTGCAATCCTCTTCTTGTTGGAAAGCGCAGATACATCAACCTTTCCAACTATACTTCTGAAGTTCCTCGTTATCAAAACAAGTGGGATCCCTATCAGCATTAACCTGAAGAACGTCTCCTCAAATAGTGGAGCTATAAGGACAGAATACATTTGGTTAAATAGCTCCTTATTGTACTCCTCAGGACTCCCTTGATAAATGCTCTTCGGAAATAACATGGCTACTATTGTTGTAAGTACATATGATATGAAAAGAGCCTCTCCAAGCAGGTATAATATGTCCCTATCGAACTTTGCCGTCTTAAATGTGAGAAACACCAACACTACGGCGTATATGGCAAGGGCTATCAGCATTGCAATCTTTGTTGGAATTACTACAAAAACTCCTATGAAAGCAAGGGAGTAACTTGTTTTGATAGTGACTGACGAATACATTATAGGGAACATGATGAGTAGGAAAAATGCCACAAAGACAAAGATGTATATTATGCCCTTATAAAGCACAGAGGCCCTTGAGTATCTGTTAACAATCCTCACTTTTACACACTCTCGACTTATGTATTAACTTAATTTATTGACTCGATCACTGCTCCATTACAAGGCAATCATTGGGGTCATCTTTTATATCCTATTTTCCTTAGGAACTCCTTTCTTTCCTTTATATGCTCCTCTGACTCCACGCCTACTGGGGTATACCCATCAACAACTCCTATTACTCCTCTACCCTGATCTGTCTCAATGACCACGACCTGAAGAGGATTTGCTGTTGCTGTAAATATTCTGCACACCTCAAAGGTGTTCTTTATGGCATTTAGAACGTTTATTGGATATGCGTTCTTTAGCATAATTATGAACGTATGCCCGGCACCGATCTTCTTCGCGTTTTCTACACAGTACTTTATCAGCTCCTCATCCGTACCGTCATATCTTATGAGTCTCTCACCAGATGCCTCACAAAATGCCAGACCAAACTTAACCCCAGGGACTGAATTTACCACTGCTTCATAAAGATCCTCAACAGTCTTTATGAAGTGCGAATGGCCTATAATCACGTTTATCTCTGGAGATGGCTTTTCTATAGGGATGACTTCTATCCTATAACTTTCACTCATTCCTCACCACCCCTTGTGAATAAAAACCCATACTTCTTGAGGAATGCATCTTCCACGTCCACATTTAACAGGTTTGCAACGGATAGAAGCCAGGCGAGAGCGTCAGCTATCTCTTCCTCTACGCTTCCCTCACCTCGAATTGCCTTAGCGAGTTCTCCTATCTCTTCCACAAACCACCTAAAAGTGCCATCAAGACCTCTTCTGGAGTCCCTATCAAAGTACTCTCTTCTTATGGCTTTCTGTATTTCTCTAAGCTCCACGATAATCACCTTATCAAACAAGGTTTGCTGGAATCAGGTAATCTGCATATGAGAGGACTAGAACTCTCGGTCTTGGCTCTGTGCTCAGGACCTTCTCAAGTGCTATGTCCACGGCATCTTGTATGCTCTGAAATATCTCGAAGAGTTTCATGTGACCTCTTCCAACAAGCATTATTGTTCTCTCGGCTATGAACTTTGCAATCTCATATGCCCTAACGTCATCCTCTGTTAGAATACTTCCTCTTCTCTCTGAAAGGTATTCTAACACCAAGTTCTCATGTTCCTCCTTTATACTCCAGCTATCTGAGCAGAGTATTACTACTGTGTTCTGTTTCATAATCGGCCTTGCAAAGGTAAGTGCCCTGTGAAGAGCCTTAAAAGTTCCCTCAGTGAGTCCTAATATAATTACATCGTACTTCTCCGGAATTGCGTAACCATACGACTTAAGGTACTTCTCTATGACGTTGTTGTGTATTGCCCTAGAGTTTCCAATAGTGACCTCAAACACTTCTCCCGTAAAGTCCTTGAGAAGCGATATCCCTCCATACACGTATCTAAAGGGCGGCAACATTATCATCCTAGAGGAAACTGTTTTTATGAAGTCTTGAAGCCCAAGCTCTGCTCTTGCCCTCATAAGAGATGCAAATGACGTGACTGACAGGAAGTCGAGGATTGCCATTATTGGAGTCCTTATACCATATATCCCATCTATAAAGGAGTCAGAAATGACGTAAATAGCATTAAGTCCTGACTCACTTCCCTTACTTACGTCCCTCTCAAAGGCCTTGTAAACCTCCATCTTGATCATATTCTCAAGCGTTGAGAGGGTTACGTAGTCCTCTCTTCTTGCTCTCTCTAGATCCCTTGCGACAATGGTCTCATATCTATAGGCATATATGGAAGGTATTGTCCCCGGATCGACTCTGCTCGTAAAGAAAAGCACGATTTCATTATCATAGGCGCCTAAACTGTGAAGCGTTGATAGGGCATTATCAACAGTTGTATACGTGAATGGATCTTCTAGAGGAAGATCTATTATTATACCAACCTTCATTCCGGGTCTATATTGAGTAAACATCCTCTCATAATCAACTCTCTCTATGGCTTCTTCCCCCCTTGTGCTATATATGTCCGTCTCAAACTGTTCTATAAGGGTCCTTCGTGGAACCTCAATCTCATATGACCTCGTTCCAAGCTTTATAGTCCTTCTCACAGTGTTCACCTTCTGTGTATGAAGTGAATTCCATAAATTCCCGCGTGAGAGACCTTAAGTACAACATCCCACGATGGGCGCAGGTAGACATCCATATAAACATCTAAGTCAAAGTAATCTTGTACTTCCTTAAATATATTCATTGCCCTAGAGAGACTTATTCCCTCTGTAAGAGATGGAATCTCGGGCTCATAAGAGCTGTCTTTCTGTAGGGCTCTTGAGAATCTAAGTGCTGCTCTATGAGGGCAGGAGTAATTTAGAACAAAAGGCCTTCCTCTTGCAACGATATCAAGCGTTTTCTTAAGGATCCTAAAAGAGGACTTGTCCTCAACTGGATCCTCACCTGTTATCCTCATAATAGATTCTCTCATACCATATATGGATAAGGCATTATACTTCTCCCAAGATTCCACGTCAGGTATTGTATTCTTTATGTTCACCCTAGTTAAAAATTCTGACTTTTCTCTAAGGGCCTTTAATGCCAGGTTTTTATATCTCTCCACTCCTTCCAGGAATTTCTCCTCATCATTTCTGGCTTCCTCAGATATTCTTACTAGGTTCAATGAGACCTCCTCTATGATCGCATAAGAGCCCCTTGAGTACCTGGACTTGTGAGGCAGCACTGTATCCTTAGAGAAGAACATGTAGTCATTCAGTAGCTCCCTTTGAGGAGTCCCCTTAATGACTATTCTAACATACTTTTCAAAGCTTCCTCCCAGCCCATCTCCCTTTGAGTACTCCTCTAACATGACCTCCGCAAATCTTCGTGCAGTCTCCGTGAAGTCCCTGTACTCTCCAACATGTTCTCCCCTAGGTCCAAACGCATGAGCGGTAGGAGGCTCTGTTGAGAGGACTATTGTTACTGGAATTTCTCTAGTGTAGAGTTCAAATAATATTGATTGAGCCAGATCTCTTAGATCTTCCTCGCTTATCCTCTCCTTTTCAATGTATGGAGCTAGAACAAAGTTGAAATCATTCCAATATATAGTTGATACTGTGTGATACTTAGTTACCTCAGAGTACACAAGCACTTGGTTTACGAAAGTCCTTAACCTCCTTGCTGGCTTAAGCGTTATCTTTAAATCAGGAATTCTGACGCCATTCTTCTTAAGGGAATCTAGATCAAGTGAAACCTCGAAGAATCCATCTGGCATGTCTATTCCGTTTATGTGAAGAACCTTCCTATGATACGCACTTACTACACTACTTGAGTAAAGCCTAACAAGTGAGAATTCACCTTTTATCCTTCTTGCGAGCACTTCTGAGGATTTCTTAGGACTGCTCTCATTTATTATTATATTCTGTGTGTCATAAACTGGAACTCCAACTCTGGTATAGTATCTCCTAACTTCTGTAAGACCATATTCTATTAACTTAGCATTCACAAGCTCCCTTATTAGAGGTGCAGGTATTGTCCTTAAATCCATGGTCTTTATGAGCTTTTCCACTTCTCTTGTTACTATTGTCGCTGCATCCTTGCTTATATTAGTCTCCCTCAGTAAGGAGCTAAGTATCTTGTTCTTGTTCCATCTTTCCGCAGTCCCATCTGACCTAAGCACCTCTATTTCTTCATCATTACTATAAATGATTCCTTTATCATCACGCCTTCTCATTGCCCAATCTCCCCGCTAGATAGGTCAACTTTATGAGCAGGTCATATAATTCTTGAACGAAATAAACAGTGCCATGTAGTGTATTTTAAACATTAGCTTAAGTCCTCTAAACCTTCAAATGACTTAATTTATTATTAGCATCTATTTCATTACATATATTTGATAAAGTCTGCCCTTAAGCTTATTCCTTAAAACCACTACTCCCTCAGTTCCTCTTAGAGCACGCGGCATAGAGGTGTTAATAACGTGGAGAGCGCTGTTCCAGTAGAGTTCAAGCTAGTGGTTGTTGTTAGAGAAGACTTAGAGATGTCTTGTGGAAAGGTTGCAGTTCAGGTTGCACACGCTGCTGTAGAGTGTGCTATTGAGTGTTATAGAAAGCAAAGGCCCGTATATAACGCATGGAAGAATCAAGGAGCAAAGAAGGTTGTAGTAAAGACAAGAAGTTTAGAGGAGCTCCTTAAACTCAAGAAGAGAGCTGAGGATCTCGGCCTAATAACAGCCCTTATATCAGACGCTGGAAGGACAGAGCTAGCTCCTGGAACCACAACGTGTCTAGGGATTGGTCCAGGGCCAGCTCAACTTATCGATAGGGTAACAGGATCACTACCTCTTTACCGGTGATAAGATTGAAGAGACAGCTAAGAGCTGTTGGCGTAGATGATGCGCCCTTCACACAAAGAAGAGGGGGAAGCACTTATGTTGTCATAACGCTTGTAAGGGCACCAAATTATCTGGAGGGTGTTTATAAGATCAAGGTTTCCATTGATGGAATGGATGCTACAGAGAAAATCATAGAAGGTCTTAAGACTTCAAGGTTTTGCTCACAAATGCGCGTGTTTATGATCGAAGGGGCTTGTGTTGCTGGTTTTAATCCCGTTGACATAGAGGAAATATATAATGAGTTTAAAGTTCTCTCAATGTCAGTTACAAAGAATAAACCACATCCTAGGAGAATAGAGAGTGCCTTAAGAAAGCACTTCAAGGACTGGAGGAGGAGACTTGAAATAATAAACAAAGGAAGGTCTGTTGAATTCTCACGTGGAAACTCTAGGCTATATGTAAGATACTATCCTCCCGAAAAGTACTCGCCAGATGATGTTCTTTCCATAGTAACCATGTTTACTGTAAGGGGTATAAGGCCTGAGCCCATTAGGCTTGCAGATTTAATTGCATCTCTACTTTAAACTTGAGTAGCTTTCTATTACAATGCCCTAAAGGACTTCCCTGCTTGCAATAAGAAGTGCTGAACAAGACACTTAAATATAACGCTGTTTTAAGCTATAAAACGGCTCTTGATGAGAGCTCCTTCTTAAGCTCTGTTATTATGTCTACAGGAAGCGGATCCACTTTTCTAAGTACTGCAAGGTAATATGAGGTCCAGTCTCCTAGGTATATAGCGTTCATGATCCTCTCCCAAATGCCCTCTCCTTT
>QMTU01000052.1 GCA_003663585.1 Thermoplasmata archaeon | reverse complement strand
ATTATTGCTTCAGAAAGCCTCTCTTCAGACTCTGCATAAATTTCAAAAAGAGGGTCCCCTTGCTTTACGTTATCTCCAGCCTTCACGTGTAGCCTTATACCAGCGCCCTTGTCCTTTGGAGCACCTGCGGCTCTTGCTATCGAAACTATGGCCTTGTTACTAATGTGTGTTACATATCCTGAAGAAGTAGCTCTAAAGAGCTCTTTATACTCCCCTACTGGGAGATCCTCAGGCTTTACGTTAGGATTCCCTCCCTGAGCCTCTATAATTTCTTTCATTTTTTCATAGGCCTTTCCTGACTTAAAAGCCTCCATTGCAAGCGTTTTACCCTGTCCTGGAGATGCTATACCAGCCTCCTCTAATATTATCCCGGCAAGAGCTGTCGCCTTATGAACAAGACTTCCTGAACCATCCCCATTAGTTAAGGCCTCTAGGGCTTCTTGAGCCTCCAAAGCAGGCCCTATAGTTCTTCCTATAGGCTGGCCACCATACGTTATTGCAACCCTTGTCTGTATCTCCAGAAGTTTACCAAGCTCTATGAACTTCGTGGCAAGACTCTCAGCTTCATCTAATCCCTCTATCTTTGCTTCTGTTCCCGTTGGGATATCTATAAGGAGCTTATTTATGCCCATGGATATCTTCTTTGACATTATGCTTGCTAAGAGCAGAGGCTCTGGATCCACCGAAAGCACGCGCTCTGTTTCTATCATTATGTCATCTGCAGGTGCTATGTTAAGGGCTCCGCCCCAAGCGAGCACTCCGTTAACTTTTGTGACGATTTCTACAATCTCATCTGGCGAAAGTGATACAGGTGCCAGCGTCTCCATTACATCAGCAGTTCCAGCAGCACTTGTTATTGCCCTTGATGACGTCTTAGGGATCTTGATTCCAAATGAGGCTACTATTGGAACTGTTATGAGTGCAGTTTTATTTCCAGGGACTCCTCCAATGCTGTGAACATCGTATATTGGACCATATGGCCATTCTATTATCTCTCCAAATTCAGCCATTGCCATTGAAAGATCTCTTATTTCAGGAAGGTCCATACCGTTTACC
The DNA here is from genome assembly GCA_003663585.1 of Thermoplasmata archaeon. Classification (GTDB taxonomy): domain Archaea; phylum Thermoplasmatota; class B47-G6; order B47-G6; family B47-G6; genus B47-G6. The sequence goes on along the minus strand of QMTU01000052.1, from coordinate 4,891 downwards.
ATAAGTGCTGAGCAAAACATGCTTATCTCAGCGTCTCTTATTCTTCTCTCAATAACTTCCTTAATTATCGTTCTAATTTCTCCTTTGGAAAGTTTTTTTCCTGATAACTTTGATTTTATTATTGGAAGCGCAGCAGATGGTCCTGCAGGAATAACTTCTAGAAATTCTGGAACACTTTCTAACTTCATTTCCTGCAGAATTCTTTTATTAACCCAAACAGCTCCTTCTGAGACATTTTTTGTTACAATTACTGAAGAGCAAATTCTTCTACCTCCTGTTGAGACAATGTATGCGAGATCTCCTGGATGTAATCCTATTTTTTCACAATCATGTGGATTTAGCACAATAGATATATCTCCTGAATCTATATCGAATACCTCTACACGAAACTTCATAATGTACACCTATACATTATTTCTCTTAAGATACGTGTAATATACTTTGTATTAGTACATTTATGCAAGTCTTGACTGAGTGCACGTGAGTAAGCCAGTAGTCGTTTTATCTTAATAATTTCTTATAAAGCTAACGCTCAGTTCTTTACTCGTTTCCGATTTTAGGGTAATTATTCGATGATCCCCTATAGGCTTATTATCCCAGATGATTACTACTAGTTTAGTTTTTTATTATTTAATATTACCGCCCATAATTCAACACAATGAAAGCGTTTATATTAGAGTGAACGTTATGTATGTCGATTATCGATATATTTGCATGAACATGTTGTTAATAAATTACTCCAACAACGCTTAGGTGATGATCATGAGCTTCTCAGAGAAACTTATAAGGTACGCCAAGCTTGTCCTTGTAATCTGGATAATAGCAACAATTTTAATGGCCCCTTTAGCCTTGAAGCTCAATGAGATAGTATTATACAAGGAGACGGAACTTCTGCCAGAAGCATCAGAGTATAAAAAGGCAATGGATCTTTGGCAAGAGTTAAAGGTTAATTACACAGGGTTTTCAGCAGTACTTGCCGGAGACATGATAATCGTTGAGAATATGAAATTTCCTGAAGATGGCATCTCATGGTATGACAAGTTTAAGGAGAGAGTTCTTGCTGAGGGTATTGCTAAGAATGTCTATTCAGCCTATGATATGTTAAACGCTACTAAGAAAAGCGCCGAAGAAAACGTTACCATAATGTATAATCAGCTATATAACGCTGCAAAGATGATTGACGATAACTTGAGAAGTTTAGTGAATAATGTCACACTTTTAAGTGACTTTCTCTGGCAAATGTACACTGCAATGGAAAGCTTGAGAAAATCATTAGAGGTATTGATACCAGCGTATAACACCACGTTAAGGGCCCTTGAAGAAGCATATAATAACACTTTGATGCTAAAGGAAGCTCTTCTTAAAGGATCAGCTGGACTCGAGTACACAATCGAGAACCTTACAATGACTATTAAGGCTCTTGAGAACGTCACTATGGAAATTAAGCAAGGGATTCTATCCTTAGATGAGAACTATACGAACCTGTACTCTAATCTTAGAGAGCTAGGGTACTTAGAGAAAATGATCAATGAAAGTATATGGTCAATAAATAGTGCTATCTACAATATATCAGCAGCCTACGATCTCACAGTATTTAATGTAATAAGAGCTCACTTCTATCTATTAAAAGCCACTAGCGCATATACTGCAGGTATTACTGAAGCTGACATTGAAAAAGTCCTTTATCTGACTAACTGTAGTCAGATAGCCCCAATACCTAGCCCTACAAAAGATCTTATACTCGCCGTCTACTATGCAGTCATTAACGTCACATATGGAAACCCTCAACTTGCAAACGATACTACGCTGATCACTATAGGGAAGAACCTTCTAGAGAATACGTTGCTTGAGTATAATTATACCCCTGAAGAGCTTGTACTGCTAAAGACAGTGTTAGATGAGTATCACAGGGCATTCTTAGGCGCCTATTACAGTACATATAATGGAGATATGACAGCACTGTTAGACATGCTTGTATACTTGCCTGGAGAACAGCCTCCTATAACAGCATGGAAGAGTCAACTTGCTGTATTTAGTGCAATAGACTCCCTAGGAGAGAATGCTATAAGAGGTCTTTCAGCATCTGAAGCACTAGTCTCAATGATAGCACTTCAGGTGCCTCCAGAGTATGAAGACATGAGCAAAGAGCTTGCGAGATTAATTTTAAACGAGTCAATAAATCTTGGAACATCTCCTAAAACAGATGACGTAATCAATGCTACTATAAACGTGACTAAGACTATTGTACTAGGCCTTGGAGTACCACCATTAAACGAGAGTGTGCTGAGATGCTTACTAACTGTAGGGGCAACTCCAGAGATAGCATACTCCATAATAAGGAACTCTCTAACTAATGATACCTATAGGATACTTCTTGAAATCGTTTACGAGCTTGACAGAAATGCATCAGGTACTCTTCAGGATAAGAGCATTTTAAAGGTGGCTCTCGTAAACGCTTTAGAGAAGCTATCTCCAGAAGACGTTCCTGAAGACATCCTAAAGACTTTGGCATCATATGCTGTTGGAGAAATCTCTGAAAAAGAGCTAATATTAATTTCAAAGAGCTATGCAACTAAAGAGTTCACTCAAGTGTTCAAGAGTCAGCTCATGGAGAAGGGGCTTCCTGAGAATATATCAGAGATGATAGTGCTAGATATTGTAGAGAACTACACAGGATATCTCTCTAATGAAAGCTTAGCCCTCAGACGAGCAGCATATTATGTGACATTAGTAGCTCCCCCATTAATTCCTAGGAGTGCTCTTTTTGAGGCTATAATGAGGGTAATAAATGGATCCTCCCTTGATGATGTCGCAATTGATCTTGTTATAAGTTCACCGCAAATACCAAGTGATTTCAGAGAAATTGTTGCCAACGCTTTAAGATACTTGGGACCATCACCAACAGAGGGTCAGCTTCAAGAGTACATTATTTCTACAATAACATCATCAGCGCCGTTTAAGATGCCAGACTTCATAGTTGAGGACCTAACAGAGCTCTATAATATAACAGCATCAAAGAAAGACATTCTGTCAATGATAATTGATGACATGAGAAATATAATTCCAGAGGAAGGAAAGAGGCTCCTAGACTACATAAGCGTTTATGGAACAAACATCACAAAGGACGAGTTAAACAATATAATTAAGGAAATGCTAGTACTCCCAGACTCTGTAAAATCAGCTTTTAATGCTTTGGGAATAAATTCTGAGGAGTTTATTAACGACATTGCAAATAACTACACGTATAAGTCCGTGGATGTCGTTAGGAAGTACACTAAAGTAGTCTTCAATAAGATCTGGAGCAGTGTGTTCAACACCATTCATGGAATATTAGTCTCAAATGACAATAGGTCTTTTGTTATAGTCTTAGAAACAGATAGCTATGACAATATCATGAAGGCATATGAAATTGCAGAGAAAACATCTCCAAACGGCGTTAAGCTGCACATATTTGGAGAGCATGTAATGGACAAGGAGCTATCATCATTTGGAAAAAAGGAGGCAAGCAGGATTCAATTAATTTCTACAATATCTGTCATAACAATAACGATAATCGTCATGGAGTCATTTCTAGCGTCAATCTTACCATTTATAGGCATAGGAACTGCCATAACAATGAGCCTAGCATTGGTTTATGTTCTTGGTAGCTTAGGGCTTATTGACGTGAGTAGCTACTCTAGAACGTTGCTGATGACAGCACCTCTTGGTCTAGGAGTCGACTATGCTACTTACATGGTAAGAAGATTTAAAATAGAGCTTGCAAATGGAACGGAGTATATTAAAGCTGCAGAAATAGCCCTAAGAGAGTCCTTTCCTGGGATTTCTGCTAGCGCATTTACAGATATAGCAGGATTTGCTGTATTAGCACTTGCATGGGACTTTCCATTCATGAGATCACTAGGACTTACCCTTCCAATAGGGATTGCTTACGTGTACGTTTCAAGCCTTATAGTAACACCCTCAATACTTGCGCTTACGAAGGGCAAGAAGTGGTTCTGGTATCCATATGACATAGATAAAACTAAAGAGAGACTAAAGTCCATCAGAAGCATACTCGTGAGCAGACTGTCAAATCCAAAAGTGGCTCCAATACTCTTTATTGCAATAATAGCTTTTGGCGCATTTATGGGATACGAGGCGTTTACCATTGAACGCAGTCATGACTACACGGTATTCCTTCCCATAAGCAGCAAATCATATGACGCATACAGCTTTTATGCTAGTAATTATGATATAGGGTCACTAATACCAATAAGGGTAGTCATGGAGTTTAACGATCACTGGAGAAATCACGTTGATACTATAAAGAGACTAGTGAGTGAGCTCAGCTCAGTGGAGAATGTTGCCCACGTGACATCAGTCTTGGACAATGAGTCATACTCCTCACGAGATGGTAGGATCATAGGAATAGAGATCACCCTTTCAGTCAATCCTCTCTCCATAGACGGTATAAAGTCCGTTCAGAGGATAAGGGAGATTGCACACTCATACAGGACTGAGAATGTTAAAGTATACGTTGGTGGCGAGCCAGAGGCAAGTAAAGAAATCGAGGATTTATTGGACTCTGAGTTCTATGGAAAGGTGCTTCCAGCAGCAATTATATTAATGTTCCTCACACTATTCCTTACATATAGAAGCCTTCCAGTGACTGCTATAATTCTTGGAAGCCTTGGAATTTCTGTGTTTGGTGGTCTTGCAGCGACTAAATGGGTATCAAGTTACATAAACATACCAATTCCGTGGTTTCTGCCAATAATTCTAATTAGCGTGATAATAGGAGTTGGAATAGACTATAATAGTTTCTATATAAACCGTGTTAGAGAACTCATGAGAACAAAGAGTGCTAAGGAAAGCGCAGAAATAGCATCAGCTGAGTTCAGCTTATTTATAT
>QMTU01000051.1 GCA_003663585.1 Thermoplasmata archaeon | reverse complement strand
GCTGTGGCATCCATGCGCCATAGCTCGCGGCGCTCAGAGGCGCACATCTTATCATCATCCTCGACTATTTTGCCCCCTAGTTCCACTCGACGAACGATTGGCCCGGGTGCATAAGTCAGCGCATCTAGCGCCCGCCGGCTAGCATGTAGGCCGCTCTCGCACAGATTCAGCGGTCCGTTGTGAATCTCTATGCCACCAGGGCGATAGTTGCTATTGGCACCAGATATGCCATCTTCTCCTATAAAATGCCAAGCTAGCATGCGGTTTTCTCCTCTCCTAGGAACTCTCCAAAATCTCCTTTATTACGTCGCCATGGCATGCGCTTGGAGCACACCAGCATTCCAGCAACAGGGTGCCATGTTTTTGGTAAATCTCTCTGAGCCTCTCTATTTCTCTTTGTAACCGAAGCTGGTGAGGAGTAGGGTTTGAAGCTCTCAAGGCTGCTAGCAACATTTCACGGAAGAGCTGGATACATTTGCTGCGTCCATATTTTCTAACAGAGAACGGGTTGCCAAGAATAGATGGCCTTCCTATGTAGATCTTATAGGGGAGACAGGATTTATTCTTGTAAGAGCTGTCTCTTTTATTAATTACCGTGATGCCCGAATGATTTTCCATGTGAGCACCTCGTTCTTTTGTGAAAAGATTCCCATGTCCTGAGTAGAAGACATCTTACACTTTAAGTACTCTTCTCTATCCTGAATTGCTTGAGGAACACAACACGGAATAGCTATTACTAAAGCTTCTTTCCAGTTAGAGGCAATATCGAGAGCTGCTTGCAGAGGTGCATGGGAGTGTACAGCAAGGACTACAAGGTTGGGGCGGGAGTATAAGCGACAGTCCTGAATACGTTTCTTAATACACTGAAGTCGCTCTACGCCGAAGGCATTCTCGCCTTCTTCCTTAAGAGCTGGGTCAACGGAGATAATCTCCCATCTTGTGAGATGGGCCATTGTTGCGCCTGTCCTCGGGAGGGCTCCGTCTCCGGGTACGATACACGTGAAGTCGTTCCTGCCGAAGTTCTCACTCCCAAGCTGCTTTCGGACCATTCGAAATGCAGCAAATGTCTCGGTAACCTCTTTAGCTGGATGTTGGCATTTATTGAAAAACCTAAGGAGATCTGGGGCACACTTCAGGCGAAGGAACTCATCGATATATCTAGCACTTACAGGAACGGTTACAGTAGTACTTACATTAACCGACCAAGACATAGTATTAGTTGTCTCTCATTGCTTCAAGGAACGGGATAAGCCACTCACCGAACCCACCACCATTGGCCTCATTATATTTGTCGTATGGTTTAACCCCAAAATATTCATGGTAGTTGTTGGCGATTGGACCCTGGTAGAGGAAGTTTGTCATGTAGGCAGCTATTGCCTCCTTAAGGCTACGGTCTTGCAATGTAATAGATATCTGAGACTTCAATAGCCTAGAGAAGGCAATTCCCCTGCCTTTCGCGCTACGCCGTCGTCGAGGTATCTGCATGTCGTTTGGGTTACAGAACGAGAAACCAAGGAGATATGTGTTCTCATTATTCTCTACTGGCGTAGTGGCTACATATACTTCGCCATGTCGATTTCGGAAACGATAGAAACGCACTTCTTTTGGGTATGAGTTCATGGTCTCTCTCTTTAGTTAAGTAGTCCTGTTACTACATACGCTACAGCAACCACTATTGCACAGGCTAGAAACATGAGGAAGCTTACAATAAATGACTGCCTTTTTGGAGTCAGGTTGTGGTTTTTATCAAGGTAACTGTCGAAAATCGCTCCTCCAACACCTATAGCAACTGCTAAGACAAATACGGTGAGAACAATAAAGGCTTTTGACATTACCAATCTCCTTCCTCTAACTCTTCCCGCCAGTTCCAGCGGCGGCTCTTCCGTTTCTTGCTTTTGTTTTTATGTGGACCAGCCCTTCGCATCTTGGCGGGGAGAGCATAGGGGTCTCTATAATGCCTATGCTTCTTCTCCTGTCGTCGCCAGTTTTTCTTGGACATCACAATCAGCTCCTTTTACACAAGCAGGGCTTCCTCCACCTACATAAACATCCTCAAGTAGGCAGAATCCAAACCGTCCGAGTTCATCAATAGGATCGTAGAATGGGCAATCTTTGCAAAATTCTCCTCCGCTAATCTCTCGGGGTGCGATTGCCGAAGTCGATTCTGCTCGCAACGATCTCTGTGGTATGGCGTTTGGTTCCATCTTTTCCTTCCCACTGACGGGTTTGTAGGCGACCTTCGACATATACTTGGTCTCCTTTCTGAAGGTGTTCGCAGCAGGCTTCTGCGAGCTTGCCGAAGACCGTGATGCGATGCCACGTTGTTTCCTGCTGTGTTTCGCCTTCTTGCGACCTATACTTTCTATTGGTAGCTACTACCAGGTTGGTTACGGGAGATCCAGATCCCGTATAACGCAACTCCGGCGTTTGTCCAAGATTACCAATTCCCTGCCAGCGATTTAAACTCAGCATTTCTCTCCTCCTTCTCTTTCCGTTTATAGCCCAGTAGTCATGTTGTTTTCTTTATACCAGGTCAGTGGCTTGGCAGTCTTGACTCGGCCGCTTCTAAGTTTGCTAATTTGACGGGGGGTCGTCCCAAGTTTTTCTGCAAGCTCTCTTGCAGAGATAGCGTATTCCCTTTGTCCGATGAGCGCAAGGGTTCCAGGTACTGGAACCTCATCTGGCCAAGTTCCAATCTTCTTGCATTCCAGAACATCAAGTGGTTCTGGATAGATAATACGAAACTCAAGTCCACCGGCTTTTCTCAAGTCTTCCAGAGTAATTTCTTTCTTCACTTCAGTTCCTCCATTTCGGATCCAATTCACTCAATACATTGCGTACGGCCGTATTTTTGCCGATTGCTGCCGAATAGAGCATTTTGACATCTCTATTCATCTCGAAGTCATGCAGAACAACCTGCCATGCTCTCTCAATTACTTGCATAGCATTAACTATGGCAGCTTGTTTTTCCTCATAGGATAACTTGGGGTTCTCCAGCACATCTGACAGATAGACAAATGCCATATCAGAATTCCTTTTTATAAAGGGCAGACGAAGCTCATTCTTCTCCTAACTCCTCGATCGTCTTCTCAATCGCCTCTAAATCTCTATCTATCTTTTCCCAAATAGGATCATCTTTACTCGGTTTGCAACCCTGGAAAGAGGAGGCAGATGTTTGATAAAAGTCACATCTTTCACAAACTCCCTGTGCCATTTCACATCCCTCATACATAATAATGGCATCAATTATGGATGAGGCAGGAAGACATTCTGCTTCAGCATAGAGCTGGATTTGCCAATCATTATTCATTTTATACCTCCATCTATTCTTGCCAGTATTTACCACAATTATCTTCAGTAATCCTCTTTGTCCTCAAACTCTGAGTTGAGTTCTAGATAGTCTGCGCTCGACTGAGAGTTTTACATCGTGGCAGAACACTCACTCTCCATAAGGTAGATGTTCTGCAAATGGGCACTCACCGCATGTCTTTGTCATGTTAGCTCCGATCACTCACCTTTCTTGATCACGCGGCCAAAGCACGCAATACTCCCAAGTATCCAGCCAGTTGTGGCCACAACAGCCTGAAATCTCCAAAAGCTGGCTTCATCAACGACACCCACGAGGGTGACAGCGCCACAGGTAGGCATAGTAAAGAGGAGCACAAGCAGCGCTCCTATTAGCCCGCCTAGGAGTGTTTTTCCTAAAATGATAATATTGTCCTTGAGTTCTCTGAATTCTATTTCCTCACTTTCCCTCCAAGAGGTTTCGGTCATCAGGTCATTAGCTCTCTTGGGGAGTTTTAGTTCTGCATTGTCTCTCGGAGATTCTATTAGGGACTTCAACTGATAGATCATACGATCAGAGTGGATGAGCCATTCATCCCATGACTTAGCATGGACTACGTCGAGCCAGGCGTTGGGTGTGATCAGGCCCGTGCAAGGGCCATATGCGCGGCCTAGCGGGCAATCGGCCTCGCATGAGGCTCCCGGGATAATACTGCGACATTGGCATAGGGCACAGTATGTACCAGACCAGGTCTTGCCTATTGCTTTATACATTGCCTCTTTGTCTGGTTGAAGATTCCCCGGCCGTTGGCGGGCGTACTCTCTCATCTGCTCCCAATGGGCAATTGACTCCTTAATTGCTCTTGTCCAGCCCATTATCCCGTTCTCCTAACCATAACCGGGAACCGGTCATGGATCTCCTTCTCTCTGCCTTCTGCAGGCCGAGTTACGATATTGAAGACAAGCTTCCCGTCTCCAACTTCCCTTACTACACATTTCAAGGCATGGGTAGGAGGGACTTCATACTGGCGATAGAGGGCTCCTCGACCCTCTGTATATCCTGCGACGTGAAGCTCTGCCTCCTTCCAGCCAGCCTTAAGCCATCCGTCCAGCTTCTCCTGCCGGGCATGGCCGTTAAACTCGGCTTCTTCGGGATTTCCATTATTTAGCCTTACAGGAAACAGATGGCCCTTACTCTTCCACTGAGCATAGAGGCCAGATGGCTGAGGATCTTTTCCAACTAAATCAGCCATTCCCTCTCTACGCAGGCTTCCACACATCGCAGCTCCTCCTTATTTATTTTACATACTGGCGTTAGAAAGGATTTCCCGAGATCTAGAGCCAATGTTTTATTCTGCATACCCATCACAGTTTCCATTAGCTCTACAAGACACTGATATATATAAGCTCCAGTAGCTCGACCTGTTCTCATATAGTGAGCCATAGTAATGAGAATCTTGTGATCATGTATAAATCCCTCTAGCTGGGTATGCTCGTTAGCCAGCTCTTGGAACGACTTAAGTCCCTGAGGATTGGACAGGAAGATAAGTACGTGGACTTTTGGAGGATTTTCCCTCGTCCAGAGCCTAGTTGCTTCTCCTATATTGTAGTCTATAGATGTACTTCGAAGAGTAAACCCCTCAAGAGTAAGACGGGATTGAAGGATTTCTAGGTCTTTGGGCCCTTCTGGGTAAACGAAAATATCCCAATCCGATTCGCTATTATAGTAGCCGAATCGTCTACTGCCACCCAGGAAGCTTGCCAGTTTACCTTCCTGTCCGAGGAACTCGACGCGACCGTCGAGCAGAGTTTCTACGATCATTGGCCAAGAGGTCTGCATCTATCTCTCCACTTACGTGTTGGCATTGGCGGACTGGGATTCTCCTTGCTGTTTGGCAGCCTCTTCTTTCACTTCTCGGGTGAACTTCCTCAGCTTTGGGAATATCCATCGTACAGCGGAGTATACTACCAGAATTCCGGCGACGACTCCTAACACGAGTTTCACCACAAGCAGCAAGGTTGCAATGATTCCACTTTGTTCTGCCATTTTACACCTCCTTACTAATCCTCGTCCTTAAATCATCTTTACTACAACTGAGTTCTTCCTTATTCTTAGGACTCTACAGTCTAGTAAAGCCAGTCTGATGGCAAATTGTGATCTGGCTGTGGTGCCTTTCGGGCCCTGCTTGCAAGCTGTTGCAAGTCCTTGCAATATTGAAGTAAGTCGACTACTCCTACCTCGTCATATCCAACCCTCACTCTTATTTTTGTTCTCTTAATATAAGTAGCGTATTCGTTTATGTCTAGCATGTTAATTAGGTCTGCCGGTAGGAGATTATGAAAAATGAGGACATTGGGGACGTCCGGATGTCGGATTGGTGTCGCTCCGTACGGAATGGGCAGCTGGTAGATTGCTTCTAGCTCCTTGCCTTTCTCACATTCCAGGGTTAGTACAATCATATCGCTCTCCTATCTTTTCATACCAAGGATGGGATTCGGAAATATGCGATTTTTGTAATGGAGCGGATCGTACTCGTATACATGGCTTCTCTAGAGAGGAGTCAATTACAAAACATTGAAACCATTCGCCTTTATCCATCCGTGGAGCAAGCTCTTGAGCTATTTCACGTGGAAGGTAGCCGACATGTACATTACAAGACAACACAGCGATTGCATTGGAATCGTATTTGTTATCTGGCTGACGGACGAGCTTCAGC
>QMTU01000050.1 GCA_003663585.1 Thermoplasmata archaeon | reverse complement strand
GGTCCACCCCACCTCTCAACAACCTTTTTAACGCTATTTTCGACGTTTTCATCCCTTGTACTTATAAGAATCCCGTCAGCACCAAATGCTCTAGCGACCAGAGCAACGTGAGTTGTTATGCGTTTATCACGATCAGGCCTGTGTCCAAGTCTCAGCACAATCACCCTAACGTTCCCTTTCATGACTCTCACCAGCGTTCATGTGCGAAGTTCATGACATTCAACTCTCAAAGCTAAACGTTAAATAATGTGAGGTATTGTTTTACCTAGATATCGTTCTTAGGCTCACACATTTGTGCCAACTTTAAAATCTCTAACAGGTAATTAAAAATACACAATAACTTAAAACTTCGATTATCAAGGCTTTGCTTGCCATTACTTGACGCTCAGGCACTCAAAGTATAGTTGTGAATTCCAATCCCAAGTTGAGGTGATGTGGGTGGTTCATCCAGTGGACAAGAGGTACAACCCTAAGGAGCTTGAACATAGAATAATGAAGTTTTGGGAGGAGAATAAAGCTTATGAGAGGACAAAGGAAATCCTAAGGGATAAGCCTGTTTACTTCTTTGTTGATGGACCTCCATACACCTCTGGATATATTCACCCAGGAACCTCTTGGAACAAGGTTCTAAAGGATCTAAAGTTAAGATATCTGAGAATGAGAGGATATAACGTATTTGACAAGCCCGGTTATGATACTCATGGCCTTCCTATAGAGGTCAAGGTGGAGTCAACCCTTGGAATAAAGAGAAAGGCTGAGATATATGAGCTTGGAGTGGACAAATTTGTTGAGAAATGTCGTGAGTTTGCAAAAAAACACCTTGAAATTATGACTGAAGAATTCAAGAGAATTGGCATTTGGATGGACTGGAATAATCCATACATCACGTTCACTGATGATTATATAGAATCTGAGTGGTGGAGCTTTAAACAGCTGTGGGAGAGGGGCCTTATAGAGAAGAAAGAGTACACAGTTACGTGGTGCCCTAGGTGTGAAACGTCCCTTGCAAATGCTGAGTTAGAGTATAAGGACAAGGAAGACCCAAGCATATACGTGAAGTTTCCAGTAAAGGGTAAGAATAACGAGTTTATAGTTATATGGACAACTACTCCATGGACTTTACCTGCAAACTTAGCAGTCGCAGTTCATCCAGAGTTAGAATATGCTAGGGTCAAAGTAAGGAAGGATAAGAGTGAGGAGATATGGATACTCGCTAAGGAACTTGTGGAAGATGTTGCACTAAGGGCAGGATATGAAGTTGTAGAGATACTGGAGACATTCAAGGGATCAGATTTGGAAGGTCTTGAATATGTTCATCCACTTCTAGAGGAGGTGCCTTATCACAAGAGCGGTCCAAAAGGAGCTTATAGAATTGTTTTGGGAGAACACGTTACTGCTGAAAGAACGGGATGCGTGCACACAGCTCCAGGACATGGAGAAGAGGACTTTGAAGTGGGACAGAGATACCGTTTACCTGCATTCTGTCCCGTAGACGAAAGGGGCGTTTTCACTGACGCTGCAGGAAAGTACTCAGGCATGCTTATCTGGGAAGCAAATAAACACATAATTGAGGATCTCAAAAGAAAAGGCCTTCTTCTTCATGAGGAGAAAATAGTCCACAGCTATGCACACTGTTGGCGCTGTAAGACCCCTATAATATACAGAGTAACAACACAGTGGTTTTATAGGGTTACTAAGATAAAGGATAAACTTATAGAGGCCCTGATGGACACGGAGTGGACTCCTAAATGGGCAAAGGACCCTAGAATGTTAAACTGGCTTAAAGGGATAAGAGATTGGTGTATCTCTAGGCAAAGATTTTGGGGAACCCCTATACCAGTTTGGGAGTGTCCTAATGGGCACACAGTAGTTATAGGTAGCAAGAAGGAGCTTGAGCAGTATGCAGGAGAGCTTCCTCAAGGCTTTAATCTTCATAAGCCATGGGTCGATGAAATAACGTTTAAGTGCCCCATTTGTGGAGAGGAAATGAAAAGGGTTCCTGATGTTTTAGACGTGTGGTTTGACTCTGCAGTGTGCAGCTGGGCTGAAATAGGATATCCTGCAAACAACAAGGAGTTCTTTGAAAAGTACTGGCCATGTGAGTGGATAACAGAAGCACATGACCAAATAAGAGGGTGGTTTTACTCTCAACTTGCAGTCTCCACAGGGATTTTTGGAAAAGCTCCTTACAAGAGAGTTCTCATGCATGGGTGGGCTCTTGATGAGGAAGGAAGGCCCATGTCGAAGTCCCTTGGAAACTTCATCTCTCCAGTTGAAATTGCAGAGAAATATGGAGCTGACTCTTTTAGAATGTATGTACTCTCCTCAGCAGCTTGGGAAGATAAAAGATTCTCAATAAAGGCCATACAGGAAACACAAAGAAAATTGAGCATAATATGGAGCGTATATCACTTTGCAACGTTGTATATGAGCTTAGATAAGTTTGATCCTGATAAAGTAGATCCCAAGACTTTACCACTAAGAACTGAGGATAAGTGGATACTGTCCAGACTAGATACACTTATAGAAAAGGTCACTGAGTCCATAGAGAAGGACATGTTTTACATAGGGGCAAATGAGCTTCTAAACTTTGGAATTGAGGATCTAAGCCATTGGTACATAAGACTTATTAGGGATCGCACCTGGATAGAAGAGAATACTCCTGATAAGCTGGCAGCTTATTGGACGTTATACACTGTCTTGCTGACGTATTCTAAACTCTTGGCACCTTTTACGCCATACTTGGCTGAAGAAATATATCAGAATCTTTCAGGAAAAATGCCGTCGGTAGCTGTTGAGGAGTGGCCAAAGAAGCTTGGATATAAGGATGAGAGGCTTGAAAGAGCAATGGAGATCATTAAGGAGATATCAGAGGCAGTAAGTGCTTTAAGACAAAAAGCAAAGATTAAATTAAGATGGCCTCTAAGAGAGATGGCAATTGTAGTAAATAAAGAGATAGCAGACTTAATTAAGCCCTTAGAGGAAATACTAAAGGACATAGTAAATGTAAAGAGCATAAGATATGACCTTCCAGAGTGGGGTGTTCCAAGGAAGAAGCTGAAGCCGATAATGGCGGCCATAGGAAGAACGTTTAGGAGGGACTCTAAGGAAGTTCTTAAGATCATTGAGGAAAGGGAAGACGAGATAGTTAGTGTTCTTGAAACTAAGGGAAGCTATGAGACACCCTATGGTCCGATAACGAGGGATCACGTAGAGATAATCGAGGAACTTCAAGAGGGAGTTGAGAAAGGAGAGATAAGGGAAGGAGAGATATACCTGCTGACGCGTATTGACAAGGAACTACTGAGGGAGGCTTATGCAAGAGAGATCGTAAGAAGAGTTCAAGAGACTAGGAAGAGGACTGGCTATGATGTTTCAGACTATATAATTCTTGGACTTGAGGGTGACCCTGAACTCATGGAGGCTGCGAGGGCCCACAGTGAGTACATCTCAAATGAGACTAGAGCTCAGGAGATTGTGTTTGAGGCATTGAATGACTGCGATAACGTTACAGGGTGGACAATAGATGAAAAGCCACTTAAAGTATACGTTAAAAGGGCCTCGAGGTAGTGGTGAGGTCTCTGGTGAAGTGTGATGAAAAGAATAAGGCAACCCATAGTCAGCGTGTTAGGGCATGTAGATCATGGAAAGTGCCTCCTTCCTAGCGAACTAGTATTTACCGTAGACTTTGGTGTTATTCGAATAGAGGAACTCTTTAGAAGGACGAATGAAATATTCTTTAAGGATCATGATCAAGAGATTCGTGTTTTGAACATACGTGTTCCAGCAGTGCTTGATAATGGAAGGGTGGACATTGTAAGAGCTCATTATGTGTGGAGAATTAGGCATAAGGGCAAAATAATTAGAGTAAAGCTCAAGAAATGGACGGAAATAGGAGTTACCCCAGAGCATCCATTTTTAACTCCTGATGGGTGGAAGAAAGCAAGGGACATCAGACCTGGAGACCTTATAGCAGTGCCTACGAGATTATCAAGGGGTTACAGGATAGAAGAAACATTGACAATAAGTGCATTAGAGAGTTTATTACATCCTTCTAGAGCTCATGCTGAAAAAGTGTTCTTCAATGGAGGAGATGTTAGGAGCATAGAGGATATAACGTTTCTTGAGGTTGAAGAGGTTTTTGTAGAGGACTATAATGGTTATGTGTATGACCTCACCACAGAGACACATAATTTTATAGCTAATGGAATTGTCGTGCATAACACGACACTTCTAGATAAGATAAGAGGAACTTCTGTAGCTCAAAGAGAGGCAGGCCTTATAACCCAGCATATCGGTGCTACAGAGGTCCCTGTTGATGTTATAAAGAAAATATGTGGTCCTCTAATAGGTGATCCATCCAAAATAAGAATACCAGGACTTTTATTCATAGACACTCCAGGGCATAGGGCATTTACAAATCTTAGGGCTCGTGGCGGTGCTCTTGCTGATCTAGCAATTCTTGTAGTGGATGTTATGGAAGGGTTAATGCCACAGACGTTGGAGTCAATAAACATTCTAAAGCACTATAAAACGCCTTTCATAGTGGCTTTAAACAAAATTGATAGAATAAGGGGCTGGGTGCCTCATCCTGATACATCGTTTGTAATGTCATATCAGAAGCAAAAACAAGAAGTAAGAGAGACTTTAGACGTTAGGATATATGACATTATGGGGAAGCTTGCAGATTTGGGGTTTGACTCAGACCTTTATATGAGAATCTCCGATTTTACAAAGAAGCTAGCAATAGTTCCAATATCTGCAAAAACAGGAGAAGGTATTGCAGATCTTCTAGCAGTGCTCATTGGACTTGCTCAGAGATACCTTGAGAAAAGACTTGAAGTTGGAGATGAGCCTGGAGAGGGCACGATTCTTGAAATAAAGGAGATACATGGTATGGGAACTGTTGCTGACGTGATATTTTATAATGGAGTGGCTAAAGTAGGAGACAACATAGCATTTATGACGAGATCTGGAGAAGTAAGAACCAGTAGAATAAGAGGAATGCTAAGACCTAGGCCATTAATAGAGATAAGAGAGGTAAAAGGCGGTGAAAAGCTTGTAAATATAAAGGAAGTATCCGCAGCGGCAGGGATTAGACTTCTAGCTGATGGAATTGAGGATGCCCTTCCAGGGGGTCCTATAAAGGTATATAAAACTTCTGAGGACCTTGAAAGGGTTAAACAGACAATTGTTGAGGAAGCAATGTTAAGAATAAAGTTCGATAGAGAGGGTATTGTTGTAAAGGCAGATACTCTTGGAAGTTTGGAGGCCTTAGTCTTTGAGCTTAAGGAGAATGGCATAAAGGTAAAAAGAGCTGATATAGGTGACATCACGAAGAGAGATATTCTTGAGGTCACCACGGAAACTAACATACTAAACAGAGTGATAGTAGGATTTAACGTTAAGGTTACTGACGAGGCAGTTGAGATTGCAAAAAATGAGAACGTTAAGATAATTCTTGGAGACGTGATATATAGGATTGAGGAAGAGTTATCTGAGTGGATAGATAACGTGAAGAAGAACATTGAAGAACAAAAGAGGCTTACACTGATATATCCATGTAAGTTCAAGATACTACCTGATTACATATTCAGAACAAGTAAGCCGGCCATAGTTGGTATCAGGATCCTTGGAGGCTGCCTAAGGCCTGGGACAAGGGTGCTAAGGCCTGATGGTGCCGTTGTAGGCATTATAAAGAGCATTCAGAGTAAGGGGAGATCACTGAACATAGCTCACGAGGGAGACGAGGTAGCCATAGCAATAGAGGGAGTGACAATAGGCAGACAATTAAAGCCTGGGGACGAAGTATACGTAGACATACCTTCTAGTCACGCTAAAGTTTTGATGAACGATCCTAATCTTACGCCAACTGAGAAGGAGATCTTAGAGGAAATAGCACGAATAAAAAGGCACAGGGATCCCTTCTGGGGACTGTAGAAATAGGGTTTTAGGCCATATTACAAAACCACAACGAGAAGATCCTGCCTTTCAAGGCGGAGAGGACGTCAATCTACAATGTACACTCTTTTATTGTCCTTTACATTTGAATATTCTCCAATAAGCCTGCTCTTAATGGGAGGATCCTTTCTCGAGATTACTATTAAG